>JALREL010000212.1 GCA_023262005.1 Sphingorhabdus sp.
GGGTTGGGGTGGGGTCGAAAGGGCTTAGGGGGGGGCACCCCTAGCCCCTCCGCTGAAGGGGAGGGATTAAGACGAGCTTTCCAGCGTCTCAACGGTCAGCTGGTCATTGGTATAAACGCAAATATCAGCCGCCACGGCAGCAGACGCCGCGGCCAACCAGCAATAGCCGCATAAAACCTTCTTTTCTGGGAAAAATGGTCGGGGAGACAGGATTCGAACCTGCGACCCTCTGCTCCCAAAGCAGATGCGCTACCAGGCTGCGCTACTCCCCGACATGGAGCATTATGGTGGGCCCGGAGGGACTCGAACCCCCGACCTAGCCGTTATGAGCGGCCAGCTCTAACCAACTGAGCTACAGGCCCCTGGGAGACGCGCCGATAGCGGAAGCTTGGCCAGCATGGCAAGTGGCAATTCACTGCCGCCACTGCTTAACCGTCAAAAGCGGCCTTGATGATATCGCCAACCGACGCGGGCATAACCCCGCGCGCTTTCAGATGCGCAAAGATTGCGTCCCACCACGTATAGAACTGTTCAAGCTGCGCTTCATTTCGAACGTAGGGCGTATGGCCGACTGCAAGCGATGGCGAGTGGAAGGAGAAATTGAGCAAAGGCAGGCCTGCTTCAACCGCAATGTCGATGGCCAAAATGGCTTTTTCAGCAGGTATTCCTTCGGGCGTAAGCGCGATGCGTTCAAGCATCCCCCCTCGCGCGAGCATCGAGCGCATGGTTTCCGATCCGAATACCTGGTCAAACAGGATCGGGCCTACCGACCGGAAAGCACCTGCGAATATGGATGTAACAGGAAGTTCCAACAGTTCTCCCGCTTTAACCCAATAGGGCTCCAACGGGCAGCGGGCGAAATTCGGCCCGCCTTGCACGCGATAATCAAAATGAGAACGCACTGAACTGTCGATCCTGACTCCCAGTTCACGAAGGAAATCAGGCGTTGCCCGACCTGCCCCGTATCGCCCAGCCCTGTAAATCTGGGCCTCCACTCCAATTCGCTCGGCAATCACTTCATACAGTTGCTGCAACTTGGCCTTTTCCAGCGTTGGAGGCAGGTTGCAGGCATAGCTGTTGTGCGCATTTACCGTTTCGGAAAATGGCGGTGTCACCCAGGGATGGAGCTGCAGGCCAACATCAGCCCTGCCGGCATCGACAAGGCCTTTGAATAGTTCAGCGCCATAATTATCTGCGGCAACCGGGTAATCCACCAGATAGATGGGCTTCACCCCGTTGTTTTCACACAATTTCTGGAATGGATCGATCGCGCGCAAATGGCTGAGACCATGTCGGTCGCGCGTAAACGGGCCGCTCCAATCAAATTCTTCTTCCGTATCGACCGTGACGATGAAGCGCGGGCAATTCCAATCCTGCAGCCTGGCAATGGGACCGTTGGCGGGAAAGCTCAGGGGCGCGACCATCTGTGCCGAAGCCCCCTTCTGTCCCATAACTAGTCGCCCCCGGTATCGCTGTAATCCATGTCACCGTCCTGGACGGCAGGAATTTTCAGTATCAGGCTTTCCTTTTGAAAGCGTAAATCGCCCCCGGCCTTGCGCGCCAAGTTTCGGACAAGCCTTAGCGAAAAACCAAGTCCGAGCAAAGGCGATGCAATATCGGGATTGGTTTCAAGTTCCGATTCCGAAGGATCAGTTCCGAACAATTGTGCGTCGCTGCATTTCTTCAAACGCGTCGGCAACTCGAGCTGGAACAGGTTTGTCGCTGATACGCCGGGTTCGGTTCGGAAACGTCCGTTCAAACTTTCGCCTTCGGAACAACCCATGATGACCGCAGACAGCAGACGCGAAAATATGCGTTCTGCAAGCGACCGGTCGATAGCATAGGGACGAACCGGATCAGCAATTGCCAGGTTCAAGTTGATATGATTGTTTTCGCTGATCGCATGAAGACGTTCAGCCAATCGATTGGCTAGCCAGCGGCACTCGGTAACGCCCTCTTCGACTTCGAAGTTGCCGGCATCCAACCGTGCCGCAACGCTCAAATCCTCAAATCCGGCTAGCAGTCGATGCGCGTCTGCGAGGATCGCGCTCGCCAATTGTCGGTATTCGTCCGAGACCGGGCCAAATAATTGCTGCTCGATGATTTCCGCAAAACCGGCGATGGCCCCCAAAGGCGTGCGCAACTCGTGCACTACCTGCTGCATGCTTTCACCCTGCAGGCGGCGTTGCTCATCATGGGCAGCGCCTGCCTCGGGCATTTCGCTAATCGTCGGGCGACGTAATATGCCGCGATAGCCCCGGAAACGGCCTGTCAACTGGTCGAAAAATGGTGCTGCATTGACACGCCAATGGCCATCCACGGCCGGGCTACCGCGAAGGCGCATACGGGCATTCTCGAGCGGCATGCGCTGACGAAAAGCAGCCGCGCCATATGCATCTGGTCCAGGTCCATCATCGTAAGCCGCTTGTGCGATATCGACGCCGACAATTGCGCCCCGAGGGACGCCCTGAACCCAGATAATCGTTCCATTGTCGTCGGTTTCGAAATTGATTTCGTTTGGCTTGTCGACCTCATGGTCTGCGAACTCATCGCCCAACGGCAAGCGAGGCGAATCTCCAGACTCGCGATCTTTGCGCCACTGTTCGATCCTGCGGACGATTGCGCCTATTTCCCCTGAAGGCGCCTTTGCCTGAGGTGCTGCAACCGCGGGCTCCACCGTTCCGTGAATACGGAAGTCGGCACCAGCCCAGGTTTCCAACGCCCGTTTTGTCTTAAGGCCGAGATCGGAGCGATTACGCAGGAACCCGCGCGCACGAACCGGCAACTCGGGAACAAGTTCGCTCCATTCGGTGTCTGAAAGATCAGCGCCATAGATTGCAGCGGCCGCAATTTCCGGAGCATCGCCGGCAAGCAACTGAATCAATGGCGCTGAACGGATCCTTCCGGCCAGTGCCTTGACGCCTGCAAGACGCTCTTCTGGCAAAATCTTTTGCGAAAGCATGTGCGCGTTCACCAGTCCGCGCGCCACCAATTCACCATCAAAATCACGGGGATTTTGCGCGAGCAAATCGATCAGTTGCCGCCATTGACCGACCTGCGCACCACCCTGCGTCAAATCCAGATTCTGCAATGCAGTGGCAAGGCGGTCGTCTACGCGCAACTATCGTCTTCTCAAAGAAATCACATTGGTGAAAAGCTATCGTTAGCCGCCACTTCACCCTCGCAAAAGCCGCTATTTCTGGGCGTCACACTATGGGACACCACTTATCCACAGCGTTGACAATTTTCGCTGTCCGGCTTTGGAACAATTGCAATTGCGGATAATAATATTTTATGGTTAGCTGCAATCAGATTAGGGAAATAACATAATATGGCAGCAATCAGTTTCGATGCGATTGATCTGAAGCTTCTAGCCGAACTTCAGGAAAATGGGCGCATCACGAATGTCGAACTGGCAAGCAAGGTAGGTCTGACCGCCCCGCCGTGCCTGCGTCGGATGCGCACGCTCGAACAATCCGGAGCCATCAAGGGTTATCATGCCGAAATCGATCCGGCTGCCTTAGGCTATTCGATCATGGTATTTGCCATGGTCAGTCTAAAGAGCCAGGCAGAGGCCGATTTGCGGGCTTTTGAGGATCATGTTCGTTCACTGCCCAATGTGCGCGAATGCCATATGCTTAATGGCGAAATTGACTTCATCCTGAAAATCGTCGCGCATGACCTGCAGTCATTCCAGGAATTCCTGACATCGCAACTGACGGCTGCACCCAATGTTTCAAGCGTCAAGACTTCGCTGACGATCCGCACCGCCAAAGACCAGCCCGGCGTGCCGATCGAAAACTAAAAAGGCCCGCGCAGAAGCGCAGGCCTTTCAAATTTTCCAATGTTTATAGCTTATGCAGCAGGCGCAGGTGCGGGTGCTGCCGTTTGCTGGTCGATGTAGATCAACCAATATTCTGCAATGGCCTTGCGCTTTGCACCCGAGATCTTGGCAAAGGTAGCCTTGGCGCCAGCCCAATCCTTGAGATGGGTTTGGGCAATGCCGAGGTTGGTCAAGGCACGGTCGGTCTGGTCTACCCCTTCACGATCGATGATGCCGCCTTTTGCAAGCGCAGCTTCATACATAGCCTTGGCGCGGGCATATTGGCCAAAAGACAGCAGGGCATCGCCGGTAAGCATTGCTGTGAAGCCTTTCGGAGCAGCAAGGGCCGCCTTTTCATCCTGTGCCCATGTTCCTGACAGTTCGGGGATCAGCTTTTGCGCGCTGCCATAAATTTCCGAGAAGGTCAGGTTGTTCTTGGAAATGGTTCCTTTGGCGAAACCTTCGTCGAGAACTGCTGCAACTTCTGCCGGATAGCGACGGGCATCGGCATACTCGACATATTGCTTGAATTCATGTTCAAACATCAGCGCCTTGTTCAGGCGAGCGAGACGAAGCACCGAGAGCGATTCCAGATTGTCGAGATCCGCAATCCGCTGAAACTGGAACAGGGCATCGTGATAGGTTTCAGGGCGCGGATCATGTTTGATCATTTCCTTGCCCCAGTGAAGGATCTGCTCGTTATTCTTCGAACGGGTCGCATAATTCAGCGCCTGGGCGAACCACTGCGTTTCGGGCTTACCACCGGCAGCCTTGGTAGCCTCTACAGCCTTGCCCAACCAGTTGATCGCTTCCGGATAATTGTTCTGGAGGCGATAGGCATTGGAAATCTGCACCTCGATATTGCTGCCACGGAAGCCGAGATTATAGGCCTCGAGCATCTTGGTGGTTGCAGTCGCATAATCCTTGTCGTTGTAGAAATAGAGCGACTGCTGGAATGTGTAGGCGGGCTTCAGATTTGCAGGGGCAACACCGCTGTCGACGATGAGGTTCACACCCTTGCGCTGGAGCGCGACGTCTTTCATCTGCGATCCCAGATTGAAAGCAAACACGCCCGCCTCATAGCGATCGTCAGGGTTGAGGATTGCGGCTTCAACCGTTGGGAACAATGCCGCTGCAGCAACCGGATCCTTCTTCTGAATAAAAGCGGCTACGGCAGGGCCATAGGCTTTCTGGAATTCCTTGGAAAAATTGCGCTTAACCGGCTTTTCCGCCTCGGCCTTTTTCTTGTCGTCCTTGGCAGCATATGCCGCGGGAACGGCCACGAACGAGCCAAGTGCAAGTGCTGCGGCGAACTTAGTAATGCGATTCATTCGACTCTCCACTTAACAAACAGACCAGCCAATCGCACAAAAGGCGGCCCTAATTTGCCGCCACCCTTACGCGTCTAACCGCCGTTTCGCAATCGGGATAGCGGCGTGCAGATGAATTGTGGTTGAATGGCGTCAAACAGCGTTGGGCAGCCTTTGAATCTGTGGATAAACTGGTGAAAAAGGCGACTTTGAAGGGTGCTTGGGTGGCTATTTTGATGGCGCTCGTCTAGGGTGCCCCATTACAGAAAAATACAAGGATTTTTGCGGACGTGAGCGAAGAGATCGAACCGATCGAACCCACCGATATTACCCCGGTAGACATTGTCGATGAGATGAAGTCGAGCTATCTCGACTATGCCATGTCGGTGATTGTCGCGCGTGCACTTCCCGATGTGCGCGACGGTTTGAAGCCGGTACATCGCCGTATCCTGTTCGCGAGTCAGGAAGGCGGTTTCGTCGCCGGGCGCCCCTATCGTAAATCAGCCAAGATCGTTGGTGACGTGATGGGTAACTATCACCCGCACGGCGACAGCGCGATATACGATGCACTTGCTCGTATGACCCAGGATTGGTCGCTGCGCGTTCCGCTGATCGACGGCCAAGGTAACTTCGGTTCGATGGATCCCGATCCGCCGGCTTCGATGCGATATACCGAAGCGCGTCTTGCCAAGGTCGCCAATTCACTGCTCGACGATCTCGACAAGGACACGGTCGATTTCCAGCCCAATTATGACGGCAGCCGGGATGAACCACAGGTCCTCCCTGCCCGCTTCCCCAATCTGCTTGTTAACGGTGCAGGCGGGATTGCCGTCGGCATGGCCACCAACATCCCGCCGCACAACCTCGGTGAGGTGATTAGGGCCTGCCTGGCCTATATCGAAAATCCGGCCATAACCGTCGATGAACTTATTGAGATCATTCCTGCGCCCGATTTCCCAACCGCGCCGCTCATTCTTGGACAGTCAGGGGCAAAATCGGCTTATCGTGAAGGCCGCGGTTCAATCGTGATGCGCGCCAGGCATGAGATTGAAGAGGGGCGCGGTGACCGGCGTTCAATCGTGCTCACCTCAATTCCCTATCAGGTCGGTAAATCTGGCTTGGTCGAGAAAATTGCCGAAGCCGCCAAGGATAAGCGGATCGAAGGCGTTTCGGACATTCGAGACGAATCCAGCCGCAAGGGCGTTCGCGTCGTCATTGAACTGAAACGCGATGCGACGCCTGAAGTCGTCCTAAACCAATTATGGCGACACACTCCGGCGCAATCCAACTTCCCGGCCAACATGCTCGCCATTCGCGGCGGGCGTCCGGAAGTGCTCAACCTGCGCGACATCATTGAGAGCTTCGTCAAATTCCGCGAGGAAGTGATCACCCGCCGCACCAAGTTCGAACTGAACAAGGCGCGCGATCGCGC
>JALREL010000020.1 GCA_023262005.1 Sphingorhabdus sp.
CTTGCCGAAGTCTCGAAACGGGCTGGCGGGCTGCTGGGTGAAATCTCCCTTGCCGCGCCGCGCTCAAGCTATCCGCTCGACTTTCATCACGCCACGCGGATCACCGCCGAGCGGCTGGCGCTGGTCGGCGATGCCGCGCACGGCATCCACCCGATTGCCGGCCAGGGCCTGAACCTCGGTCTGCGCGACGTTGCAGCTTTGGCACAAGTCGTCGTCGAAGGGATGCGTCTGGGGCTTGATCCTGGCGATGCACAGATCCTCGATCGTTACACCCGCTGGCGCAGCCTTGATGTTCAAAGCGTGATGATGGCGACCGATACGCTCAACAAGCTGTTCGGCATCCCCGGCCAAACCGCATCCGCCGCACGTCGCCTCGGCCTTGCCGCTGTTCAGCGGCTGAAACCCCTCAAGGATTTCTTCATGGCCGAAGCGCGCGGAGAATCCGGCAATCTGCCCAAACTGTTGCAGGGCCTGACGGTTTAACTCGCCGTTACTGGCACCAGACGGATTTCAACCCGACGATTCTGCGCCCGGCCTTCCTCGGTGGTGTTGCTCGCCTTGGGCTGGCTTTCGCCATAGCCCTTGGTGGCCAAGCGTGCGCGCTGCACACCGCGGCCTGCAAGATACTCCGCAACGGTCGAGGCACGCTGTTCGGACAAGGTCTGGTTGAACGCATCTGACCCTACTGAGTCGGTGTGGCCCATCACATCGACATAGGTTTTTTCATACTCGGTCAACGTCGAGCCAACCTTGTCGAGCGTCGAGCGAAATTCGGGCGACAGGTTCGCGCTGCCAAAGGCGAAGGTCACTTCAGATGGCATGTCGAGCACCAGTTGGTCACCATCGCGCACAACCTCCACGCCGGTACCGGCGGTCTGTTGGCGTAGCTTCTTTTCCTGCTCGTCCATATAATAACCGACGCCAGCGCCTGCGATTGCACCAATCCCGGCGCCAACAATCTTTTCAGTGCGGTCACGGCGGCCGCCAATAAGGTCGCCAAGCAAATATCCGCCCAGTGCCCCGCCTATGCCGCCAATCGCGGTTTTGGAGATTCGCTTTTCTCCGGTTTCGGGATTGGTCGTGCATGCCGTCACCGGCAAAGCGGCGATCAACAGGGCGGCGGCAATCTTCGAACGACGTTCCATGGCACAATCTCCTTTTCTGTCAGGAGAATATGACCACATCAAAGCTGAACGGAAAATGACGCAGAGAGGTTTCAGCCTCGTCCGCGATAGGAGGCGACACCCTGATCCGGCAGCCAAAGCCCTTCGGGTGGTGTGCCGGACTGCCAGAAAACATCAATCGGAATACCACCACGCGGATACCAATATCCGCCGATGCGTAGCCAGACGGGCTTCATCTCGCGGAACAGCCGTTCGCCGATGCCGACGGTGCAGTCTTCGTGAAATGCCGAATGATTGCGGAACGAGCCCAGAAACAGCTTGAGTGATTTCGATTCGACGATGGTTTCGCCCGGGCAATAATCAATGACGAGATGCGCGAAATCAGGCTGTCCGGTAACCGGACATAGCGAAGTGAACTCCGGCACGGCAAAGCGCGCAAGATACAGCGTCCCCGGCCGGGGGTTCGGAACATAATCAAGCTCGGCCTCTTCGGGTGAAGCGGGCATCGAACTGTTTTGGCCAAGATATTTGGGATTCGGTTTGTCGTTCATGCGGCTTATCTAGCGCCTCGAACGGCTCATGTCATTCCCGGGGTACCATTCACAGCGCATTCAGCCGCGAACGCACTGGAAAATCGCCATGAGCATGCGGTTCGTAGGTTGGAACTTAGTGTGTGTCGGGGCGCTTCTTGCATCATCGACCGCACCCGCACAGGACACACAAGCACCAGAGGATCTGGGCACCTCGACGCCGCCTGAATTGCGAGATTTCAGGCTCGATACGCCGCCCGCGCGAAATGAACCGCGCGAAATCCAGCCACAGCCGGAACCTGTTCCATCGCCTGCGCAACCGCCCGAGGAAAGGCCATCGGCTTCACCGCCCACCAATCGCCAGCCGCAGACAGCGCAAACCCAAGGCGCGCCTGCGAGTCCCCTTCAAAATCCGTCTGCGCCACCAATAGTGGAACCGCCAATCGCTGAAGTGACGCCGGACGCGAACGAAATTCCCCCCGCGAATGAACGGGCAGTTGCACCCAAAGCTGATGCGAAGTCCATACCTGCAGACGAAGGCGGAATTCCGATCGAATACCCGATTATCGCGCTTGCTCTATTGGCGATACTGGGCGGATTAGCGACCCTGTTTCGTCGCCGACGCGGGAAGGTAACAGCGGAATTCGAGGAACAGGAAAAGCCCGCGCAACCCTCTCCGCCGGTCCGTCTGCAAATGGGTGGATCTCGAGCGACCGCAGCTTTCGTGCCCCAATCGGCGATGTTGAGCATTGCCAGCCTGACCATCACCGGCAGGCTCGCCGTTGTGAACAAAACGGGCAGCGCGATCGAAAGTCTAGTGATCCGGTCGCAGATGATATCTGCCCAGCCCAATCAGAACGAGGCGATTGAGGCGTTCCACAACACCCCTGACGCCGGTTCGATTCAGTCATTGGGTGCGCTGGCGAAAGGAGAAACAATCGACGCACTAATCGAGATTCGTTTGCCGCGGATCGAACTCGCCTCATACCGTTGGACCGAGCGAGAATTTGTAGCCCCGATCATTTTGATAAACATTTCTGGACAGGCGGATGGACACCGCATCGAATTGCGCCTTTCGGAATTGATCGGGCGCATAGGTGCTGGCGGTGCAGCCCGCATGAAGCCCTTGGCTGTCGATCGCGGCCCGAAAAGGTTTACGGGTGTAACTGCCAGGCCTCTATTTGCCTGAAATCCGACTGTTAGCGCTCGACTAGCCCTGAAAAGCGGAATATCGTGCACTGCACAAGAATCGCATCAAGCGAGCGACATCGGACGAAAAGGTACGGGCAAAATGGAACTGTTGGTTAGCACCGAGTGGCTGGCGAAAGAACTTGGCGCATCTGATCTGCGGATCGTCGATGCAACCTGGCACATGCCAGATGCAGGACGCAACGCCGCAGCAGAATATGAAGGTGGGCATATTCCCGGCGCCGTATTCATGGACCTCGCCGAAATCGCTGACAGCAACAGCAACCTGCCCAACATGCTGCCCCCACCAGAAAAATTCGCCAGCCGCATGCAGTCGCTCGGCCTTGGCGATGGTAGCCGCATCGTTGTTTACGACGATAGCCCGTTCAAATCTGCCACCCGTGCATGGTGGATGTTGACGCTTTTCGGGGCACATGACGTCGCGATCCTTGATGGTGGCCTTGCCAAGTGGAAGGCCGAGGGCCGTCCGCTGGAAAATGGCAAACCGGCGTTGCGTCACCGCCACTTCACCGTCTGGAAGGACGAAAGCGGGGTCAAGAAGAAGGCTGACATACTCGCCAACCTGCACAGCAAGGATGCAGTCGTTGTCGATGCCCGTGGTGCAGGGCGTTTCACAGGTGATGAAAAAGAACCGCGCCCCGAAATGGCTTCGGGCCATATACCGGGAAGCCGCAACCTGCCTTATTCCAACCTGTTCCATGCTGATGGCACCTGGAAACAGGGTGAGGAGCTTGTGGCTGCATTCAAAGAAGCCGGTGTTGACCTTGACCAGCCGATGATCACCACGTGCGGTTCGGGCATGACAGCGGCGGTCGTCCTGTTTGGAGCGCGCATGACGGGCAAGAAAGACGTATCGCTCTACGACGGCAGCTGGAGCGAATGGGGTCTTGATCCCGACACACCCAAGGCAACCGGCGCGGCCTAAGCCGCTTTCCCGACTTGATAGGCCTGATGTTCGGCGCTTGATACAAGGCGCAAAACGTTGCATTCTTTCTGCGGGGAAGAAGAGCAGGGAGAGAGCATTATGGCTGGTGTCGGCCAAACCCCCATTGCGCCCTATGCGGTCGCCAATAATCTGACATTTTCAGACCTTCGTTCCGCACTCGCCGCAGGGTGGCGCGATTTCATTGCCTATCCGGCATTCGGCATCTTCTTTGCCGCCTTCTACGCTATTGGCGGAGCAGCGCTGGTGTACGGACTGATCAAACTGGGGGAAGGCGCCTGGTCGATCCCGGTCATAGCAGGTTTCCCGATCATCGCGCCCTTTGCCGCGGTCGGGCTGTACGAAGTCAGCCGCAGGCGACAGGCTGGAATAGCGATCGATTGGCGTTCGATCCTGTGGGCCTTGCGTGGTCGAGGAGATGACCAGGTGATGATGGTTGCCGGTATCGTCTTTGTCGCCTTCAGCTTCTGGATGATCCTCGCCCATGGCATTTTCGCGATCTTCATGGCCGAATCCGGCATTGGCGGCGAGAATATCGAAATGCTGCTCCAACCCATGGCGATCGCCATGCTGTTGGTGGGCAGTCTCGTCGGAGCAATCTTTGCCTTTGCCTTATATGCAATCACGGTGATGAGCCTGCCAATGCTGTGCGACAAGGATGTCGATTTCATCACTGCGATTATCGTCAGCCTTGGCACGATCAGGTCGAACAAGGCGGTGATGACGGGCTGGGCTGCTATAATAGCGATCATCTTGTTTCTTGCCATGCTCCCTGCATTTCTGGGACTGTTCGTTGTTCTGCCGGTGTTGGGGCATGCGACATGGCATCTCTATCGCAGGGCTGTGGGCGGTGCAGAAGCGCACTGACCTTGCAGCGAAGCGGCGTTAGCGGCTAACGAGCGACATGGTCGATCCCAAGCACCCGCAAAAACCCGATACCAAGATCATCACCGGCGGCCGCCGCAAGGCGCTGACCGGGGCCGTAGTCAATCCACCAGTCTGGCGCGCCAGCACGCATTTGTACGACGATGTTGCGGCGCTCGATGCAGGCGACAAGACCAACGAGGATGGCCGTTTCTTTTACGGCCGCCGCGGCGCGCCCACCCAATGGTCGCTTGCCGAAGCATTGACCGAGCTGGAGCCCGACGCGCACGGAACCATGCTCTATCCTTCCGGCGTTGCAGCAATAGCAGGGGCACTGCTCTCGGTCTTGCAACCCGGTGACGTGCTGTTGATGAGCGACAATGCTTACGATCCCAGCCGCAGTTTTGCGCAGGGCTTCCTCAAGCGTTGGGGCGTCGAAACCCGCTTTTTCGATCCGCTGATCGGGGCGGGAATATCGGAGCTATTCTGCGATCGCACCCGAGCCATCCTGATGGAAAGCCCGGGAAGCCTGACTTTTGAGGTATCGGACATTCCAGCCATCTGTGCTGCGGCAAAGGGGCATAAGGGCGCGCGGGAGATCGTTACCCTGCTCGATAACACCTGGGCGACACCTTATTTCTTCACCGCGCTCGATAAGGGCGTCGATATGGCGATCTTGGCTGCGACCAAATATGTCGTCGGCCACAGCGATGTGATGGCGGGGGCAGTCACCACCACCAAGCGACACTGGCAGGCTTTGCGAGCCACCGCGCAAACGCTTGGGCAAGTTCTTTCGCCCGACGATGCCTATCTCGCCGCACGGGGGTTGCGGACGATGGCGGTTCGACTGAAAGCACATGAGGCTTCGGCGCTCGATATCGCGCATTGGCTGACGACGCGCCCCGAAGTGGCAGACGTCCTCCACCCGGCGCTTCCTTCCTGCCCCGGGCATGAATTCTGGAAGCGCGATTTTGCCGGATCGTCCGGCTTGTTTTCGTTCGTGATCAAAGGCGATTGGAACAAGGCGGCAAGTTTTGTCGACGCGCTCGAGCTGTTCGGCATCGGCTATAGCTGGGGCGGCTTCGAAAGCCTCGCTGTTCCCAAGCGCCCCGAAAAATACCGCAGCGCGACGCAATGGACATGTGACGGAACCGTTATCCGGTTGCAGATCGGTCTCGAAGACGTTGGCGATTTGAAGGCCGACCTTGAACACGGCTTTGCGGTATTCGCTGCTTAGCCGCTTGCGGCAATCAGTCGGCGGGTGGCCTCCGCTTGCGGGTTAGCGAACAATTCTTCGCGAGGCGCGCATTCGACAATCCGTCCCGCTTCCATCACCGCAATGCGGTGGGCCGTGCGACGTGCAAGCGCGAGGTCATGGGTGATGAACAGAAGCGATAAGCCGCGTGCGCGCTGCAGGCGATCAAACAGCGCGACCACGCCATCCGCCACAAGCGGGTCGAGCGCAGACGTCGCCTCATCAAGCAGCAGCATGGCAGGGTTAGCCGCAAGCGCCCGTGCAATGGCTACGCGTTGCGCCTGCCCCCCCGAAAGCGAAGACGGTTTGCGTCCTGCAAAATCACGCGGCAGCCCCACTTCTTCCAGAAGGTCCGCCGCGCGCTCCGCGCGATACTCGTGCGGCACCAGCCACTTCACCGGCTCCAGGATGATATCCGCAACGCTCCAGCGTGGATCAAGGCTGGCCAAAGGATCTTGGAATACTGGTTGGATAAGGCGCCGATGCTCAGAGCTACGTCGGTTGCGCGGCGGCATGGCAGTGCCTTGCCAGCGAACAGAGCCGGCGGCCATCGGCCCCAATCCTGCAATCGCCCGGCCCAATGTGGACTTGCCCGAACCCGAACCACCAACCAGCGCCAGCGTTTCGCCTTCGGCCACGCTGAGGCTGGCATCGACAACCGCATCGATGCGCCCTCTTCGCCAGCCCGGCTTGGGGAAATGCACATGAATGGTTTCCGCTTCGAGCAGCGTTTCGCCGGTGTCGGGCAGCTGGTGTAATGGTTCAGAAAGGCGCGGTGTCGCCGCCATCAACCGCCCGCCATAATCGGTGGCCGGTGCAGTTGCGATTTGCTGCGCGGGTCCGGCCTCGGCAACCTTGCCCGCTTCGAGAAGCAGCAGCCGGTCGGCATGATGCTCAATGCCTGCAAGGTCATGACTGACCAGCAGCATCGCCATCCCACGCTCGCGGCACAGACGCACAAGCAGTGCCATGATTTCACCGCGCAAGGCTGCGTCGAGCGCGCTTACCGGTTCGTCGGCAACAAGATAGCGCGGGCCATGCGCCAGCGCCGCCGCGATCAGAACGCGCTGCCGTTCCCCTCCCGAAAGCCGGTGCGGATATTGCACTAGCCTTTCCTCCGGCCGCGACAGGCCTACGGACTCGAGCATCGCAACCATTGCCGCCTTGTCAGGTTTCACACCGCCAGCCTGCATCGCGGCTTCCTGCAGATGCTGGCCTACCGTGCGGTGCGGGGTGAGCGCAGTCAGCGGTTGTTGGAAAACGAAGCCGACTTTTTCCGCGCGTATCCGGCTCAAATCGCGTTCCGGCATACCCACCAGTTCGATTCCGTCGAGCATCGCCGAACCGCTCGCCACCCCGGCGCTGAGACCAAAGGGCGTCATTGCGCTCATACTCTTTCCAGCACCAGAGGCTCCAGCAAGCGCGACTATCTCTCCCGGCGCCAAAGAGAAGCTGATATCGTCAACGATAGCACGATCTCCGATGCGAACGCCCAGATCCCGTACGACATAGCCCTCGCTCATCGGGCGGCATCCGCAAGCCGGTCGCGAAAACGTTCACCAGCGATCGTCAGGCATGCAATCACCAGTACCAGCACTCCACCGGGCAGCAGCAAGGCGGAGGGATTCATGTCCATTTCCTCGGCACCCTCGTTCACGAGGATACCGAGCGAGGTCAGTGGCTCCTGCACGCCAAGGCCGAGGAAGGAGAGAAAACTCTCGATCATCACGACATGCGGCACGGTCAGCATCAGATAGGCAACCGCCACCCCGGCAACATTGGGCAGGATGTGCCGCAACAGCGTTGCCCGCGCGGGCGAGCCGGCGGCCTCTGCTGCAAGGATGAAGGGCCGCTGCTTGAGCGCAATCACCTGTCCGCGAACCACGCGCGCCATGGTCAGCCATTCAACAAAACCGATGCCGAGGAACACGAGCAGGATGGAACGGCCAAACACCACCATCAGCAGGATGACCACGAACATGAAAGGCAGCGCATAAAGGCCATCGACAATGCGCATCATCAATTCGTCGGTGCGCCCGCCAACCCATCCGGCAATCGCGCCCCAGGCAACACCGATGACCAGCGCGACCAGCGCCGCCGCCAAAGCGACCGACAGGGTCACCCGCGTGCCCACCAGCAGCCGCGCCAGCCGATCACGCCCTAGATCATCAGTACCGAGTAGATGGCCATCGGTGAACATGCCAACCCGGACGCTGTCCCAATCGATCGCAACATGGTCGAACGGAAGCAGCGGCGGTACCAGCAAAGCTGCCAGCACAATCAACGCGACAATGACCAATGCAGGTCTCATCCCTCACGCATCCGGGGATCGAGCCAGCCGTAGATCAAGTCGGCAAACAGGTTGAAGAGGATGATCAGCGCGGCGTAGAGCGTCACCACACCAAGGACGAGCGGATAATCACGGTTCAAGGCACCCTGCACAAAATAGCGGCCGAGGCCGGGCAATCCGAATACGGTTTCAATGACCACCGCCCCGGTCAGCAGCGCCGCAGCCGCAGGACCAAGATAGCTTGCCACCGGAACAAGGGCTGGGCGCAATGCGTGGCGGCGCAATATCGTCAGCGGTGCAATTCCGCGAGCACGCGCCGCACGAATATGGTCGGACCCAAGCTCGCCTGCGAGGCCCGCACGCGCCAGTTTCGCCACCGCACCGGTAACCGGCAGCGCCAAGGCAACAACCGGCAGAACCAGCCAATCCCAACCGTCATTCTGTCCCGAAACAGGAAACAAACCCAACCACAGGCCGAAGATCAACGCGAGCAACGGCCCGGTGACGAACGTCGGCAGCGCGGTCAACAGAGTAGCCGCCAGCATCAGTACCTCATCCTGCCATTTGCCAGCGCGCAGCGCAGCCCATAGCCCGGCAGAAATGCCAAGCAGGCTCGCCAGCACCAGTGCACAGCCGCCGATCAACAGCGATACCGGCAAAGCCTCTGCCACCAACCCGGAAACCGTGAAATCGCGATAGACCATGCTCGGCCCGAAATCGCCCTGCGCCAGTCGGGTAAGATACATCCAAACCTGCTCAGGCAAGCTCTTGTCGAGGCCATAGGCCGCCTCAAGCGCCGCGCGAACTTCTGGTGCCAGCGGACGCTCACCATCGAACGGACCACCGGGAGCGAGGCGCATCAGAATGAACGACAAGATGATGATCGCCAACAGCGTCGGCACCGCCGTCAACAATCGTCGTGCAATCAACCTGCCCATGAAAGCTGTTTAGAGGCTCAGATTCCCAAAGCAATTGCGGACTTCGGTGACGAAGATTTCGGGCCGTTCCATCGCGGCAAAATGCCCGCCTTTTTCAAGCTCGTTCCAATAGACGATGTTTTTGTAGCGCGTTTCAGCCCAGCGGCGCGAGGGACGGAACAGCTCCTTGGGAAAGGCGCTGATACCGGTAGGCACCTGCACCTCGGCAAGGTTGCCGGCAGCAAAACTGTGCCAGTAAAGCCGTGCCGACGAAGCTGCGGTGGCGTTCAGCCAGTAGAGCATCACATTGTCCAGCAAGTGATCGCGGCTGAAGACATTTTCAGGATGGCCGTCGCAATCCGACCAGCCATGGAATTTTTCGATGATCCAGCACATCTGCCCCACCGGGCTATCGGTCAGCGCATAGCCCAATGTCTGCGGGCGTGTGCTTTGGATTTTCGAATAGCCGCTGTCCTTTTCCTGATACCAACCGGCGCGCATCAGAGATTGCGCTTCGAACGGCGTCGGTTCCGCCATTACCTCAGGCGGGGGTGCGGCGACTGCCATATTGACGTGGATCGCTGCACAAGCCCCCTTATTCTGCGCACCAATGGCAGAAGTGACCATTGCGCCCCAATCGCCGCCTTGTGCGAAATAACGGTCATAACCGAGCCCGCGCATCAGCACATCCCAGGCCTCGGCAATTTTCTCAACCGACCATCCCGCTTGGGCAGGCTTGCCCGAAAAACCATAGCCGGGCAGCGAAGGCAGAACGAGGTGGAAAGCGGGTTGGCTGCTGTCTTCGGGCTCAGTCAGGGCGGTAATGACGTTCACAAATTCGAGCACCGAACCGGGCCAGCCATGCGTCATGATCATCGGGCGGGCGTCGGCACGGCTGCTCTTGATGTGCATGAAGTGGATATCGAGCCCCTCGATTTCCGCCTTGAAATGCGGCCATCGGTTAAGCTCCGCCTCGCAGCGTCGCCAATCATAGCTGCTGCGCCAATATTCGAGCAGTTCCTTGGCATAGGATAAAGGCAGCCCCTGATCCCAATCATCGACCGTTTCCTTTTCGGGCAAGCGGGTTAATGCCAGACGCGCCTGCAAATCATCCAGCGCGCTTTGCGCAATCGAAACGGTAAAGGGTTGCGGATTAATCGACATCGGGCCTCCACTCCTGAATATGCAGCGCACCGTGTCGCCTAATCTGATCGAGTGCAAGTCCGGCTTTAAACGAAGTGCCAGGCGCGCAAGGCCTGAAACAATCCGAAGGCGCAAAATAGCAAGCCGGCGCCGATGCGAATACGCTTTAGCGGCAACAGCATCGCCAATTTGTCCTTGAGGATGATCGCCGGCAGCACCGCCGCAATCGTACCGAGCCAGCCGCCAATAGCCGGAAAAATCCAGTGCCCCGCCATCGCCGCATTGGCACCGATGATGAACTGGCCCTTGTCGCCAAATTGCAGGATGAAGAGACCGAGGAATGCAGTCAGGAATGGCCCTGTCTTCCATCGGGTGAGCAAATCCAGATTCCGCCGCCAAGCGAGCATCGCGATCCCGGCAAGGAAATAGGCAAGCCCGTTAAACAGACGGACCGGATCCTGGCTAATCCATTCGTCAACAAACGAACCCGCAAATGCGGAAAGCAAGCAATTGGTAAGGCTGGCCAAACCAAATCCGGCGATCACCGCGCGGTTATTTGAAAAACGAAGCGCGAGCGCTGCCGCAAGCAATTGCGGACGATCGCCCGTTTCGGACAATAGCAGCGAGAGGAAGGTTGCGATCAGGCTGTCCATTATCAGCGACTAGCCCAACAGGCTGAGTTCGTCAGCCGCCGAGTCGGACGGCAACCGATGCCAGCAGCGCCTCCGAAGCGGCGGGGTGCAAATGGGCGATGCCGATCGCGTCGGACATGATTCCCAGAAAGCTTTCGGTCACAGCATTGCTGCCATGCGCACCAAAACGCTGCAGCGCAGCTTCAAAGGTTGCGGCGATTTCGGAAATGGCTGTCAGTCCGTGGCGGGCTGACGTTTCGCGGATGTTTTCCAGCCGCATCAGGAACTGTAGCGGATTGGCATCATAGGCAGTCATTCGCAACGCCTCGACCAGTTCGCCCAGTTCTGCACGAATCAACAACAGTTGGTCATGATCGTATCGCATGCGGTTTGCCCCCGATTGCCTTGGAGCCGTGATGCGCCTTTATGGTTACCGAACGGTTAAAATGCGCAATTTCAGATGCAGGCTTGACTTTTGGGCCGCTTCGTCGCAGTAGCGCGCCAGTTTCGGGCGGCCTCAACGCCGTCCGTTTTCTTTTTCAGCGATTCGAACCGAAGGAACAGGCCATGGCGAAGCCAGCCACCGTCAAAATCCGTCTCGTCAGCACTGCTGACACCGGCTTCTTCTACGTAACGAAGAAAAACCCCCGGAATCAGACGGAAAAGATGACTTTCCGCAAATATGATCCCGTCGCGCGCAAGCATGTCGAGTTCAAGGAAGCCAAGATCAAGTAAGGCTGGCCGCGGCCGACTGGCCTGCGCCCATCTTGCCATGGCAATCGATCAAGGGACGCAATTCGCGTCCCTTTTTTGATTCGCACGATGTCAGTTTTTTACGGGCGGGCTGCACCAGCGCAGCAGCATGAAGCCCGAGATGGCCGAAAGAATCGATCCCATCAACACACCGATCTTCACGGCATCGGCTTGTGCGGGGTCAACAAAGGCGAGCCCACCGATAAACAGGCTCATCGTGAAACCGATACCGCACAGCAGCGCCACGCCATAAACCTGCGTCCAGCTTGCATCGCGTGGGCGCGCGGCGAGCCCCAATTTGACGCATGCCCACACACTGCCAAAGATGCCGATCTGCTTGCCCAGAAACAATCCCAGTGCAATCCCCAGCGGTAGCGGCGCTAGAAGGGCATCGATTCCCACGCCCTCAAGCGACACGCCCGCGTTGGCAAATCCGAACAGCGGCACAATGAAAAAGGCGACGGGCTTGGCAAGCGCGTGTTCCAACCGGTGCAATGGCGAATCCTCTGCATCCGGCGCAGCTATTGTGCGTTTGAGCGGAATGGCAAATGCCGCCAAAACCCCTGCAATCGTGGCATGCACGCCCGACAGCAGCGTTGCATACCACAGCAAGGCAGCGAGGATCAGATAGGGCCAAAGCCGCATCACGCCCATACGTGCCAAAGCGAGCATGATAAGCCAGATCGCCGCAGCAGCACCCAAAGCTGCCAAATTGAGACTCGCCGTATAGAAAAGCGCGATGATGGCGACGGCACCCATATCATCAACAATAGCGACGGTGGTCAGGAACAGCTTGAGCGAGGCCGGGGCGCGGCTACCGAGCAGTGCGAGCACGCCGATCGCAAAGGCGATGTCGGTCGCTGCCGGGATCGCCCACCCCCGATGCAAGTCGGGATCGCCGCCCGCGATGAAGAGGTATACCGCAGCCGGCACGGCCATGCCGGCCGCAGCAGCAATCATCGGCAACAAGCGGTCGGCCCAACTGGCAAGATGGCCGTCGACAAATTCGCGTTTGATTTCCAGCCCAACCAGCAGGAAAAAGATCGCCATAAGGCCATCATTGATCCACAGGTGCACGGTCATCGCCCCCAATTTGGGCGTCAGAACCGGGCCGGTTACTGCATGGATCAGATGAAAATAACTTTCCGCGACAGGTGAATTGGCAACCGCCATTGCCAAGGCTGCAATAAACATCAAGATGATACCGCCAGCGGCTTCGCTGTCGAGGAAGTCGCGCAGAACCGATGCTGGGCGTTTTTTCGTCGTATCCATGGTGCTTTGTTTTAACCTACCAGCATTATGCCGAAACAGATATGCGGCAAACCGGTTGCCATTCGCAAGCTTGTTCCGGTAGTTATCGCATCAAGGCAGTTACCGTGTGTGGGTGGTGACAATGGATCAACAGAGCGTAGGGCGCCTGACCGACCGGCAAAAAGATTGCCTGCGATTGGTCGCGCGGGGTTTCACTTCGAAGGAAATTGGGCGGTTGCTCGAACTTTCGCCTTCGACGGTCGACAATCATGTAACCGCTGCCGTCCAGCAACTTGGGGCCGCCAATCGGGGGGCAGCTGCCCGCGCGCTGGCAGATCTGGAACTTGGGCAGAAATTGCCTAGTCAGCCGCAGCACCTTGCCCAATCCAGGCAGACAGCCATTCTCGCTACCGAAACGGGCGGGACGAACTGGAGCCGCAATGCGCTCCAGCTTCTCGCCCCTCCCCCGGTAGGAGGAAAGCATAATGACTTAGATGGCACCTCGCGAACGTTGCGCATCCTGCAGGTCGCGGTCCTGGCGACAGCTTCGGTGATTGCTTTGACAATCCTCGTCTCTGGTCTTTTCCGGACTTTTGGCTGAACCCGAAACCCCCAACATCGGCAGCAGCAGCTGATCAGGGCCGCGTTCTGCCGGATGCGTTGTATTACCGGCAATGGACGGCAATATGCAGGTCGAAGCCACCACCCCGGCTTGCATATTGTCACGGTCGATGGTCTTGACAGGACATGCCCGCAGCTTCTCTCCCCGACGCCCTGATAATCAGCCTGTATTGGGTTTTTGCGGCTTTGTGCTGTGGCTTTGCCGCAGTCGCAGGCGGCAAAACGGGTCGCACGGGCGCTACGATGATCATGACGGCAAGCGTCGCTTCGGCGGTTGCGGGTGAGTTTGGAACATGGGCTCACATCCATGTTCCCGTCATGGCCATCGACCTATTCCTGCTGGTAGGATTTTATTGGCTAGCCATGCGCAGCGAGAATTTTTGGCCCATTTGGGCCACCGGTTTCCACCTGATCACAGTCGTTTCGCATTTCGCCATGCTGTTCAGCGACGATGTCAGGCAGATGCTGTATTACGGGTTTGGCGCTTTCTGGTCGCTGCCTGTGATGCTCGCAATGGTGATCGGAACCACTCTCGACCGCTCGGGCACGCCAGCACAATCCTGAATTGCATTTCAGCTGCGCCTTGCGCGCAGGAAATCAACAGCAGGCCTGATGACAGCCCCATTCCAAACCACCCATTTCTGGAAGATCGTCGAAACCTGGCAGCACGAATTGTTGCTGTTCAGCACCATCTGGTTTCTCATTGGCGCGATCGATGATTTGGTCATCGACGGGCTTTGGCTGCTGAACCGTTCAGGGCGGTGGCTATCGCGTTACCGCATGGCTCCACCGATGCGGGCGGATGAACTGCCTGCGCCCAAAGATCCTGGACTGATCGCCATATTCATTGCCACCTGGCAGGAGTCGCAGGTGATTACAGCGATGATCGACCGCTGCCGTAATGCCTGGGCCGGAGGAGAAACCAGTTTTCGGATCTATATCGGCTGTTACCCCAATGACCGCGCCGGCGTCGCGGCGATCATGGCGGGCTGTAGCGGATTTGCCGAAGCACGCCTTGTCATGTGCGAAAGCAACGGGCCAACCTCCAAAGCCGATTGCCTCAACCATCTATGGCGGGCTTTGGTGAATGATGAACTCGCCTCGGGCAAACGCGCCAAGGCCATTGTCCTGCACGATGCAGAGGACATGGTCCATCGCGACGAACTGCGGGTCTTCGATTACCTCATCGAACGTGCAACCGCAGTCCAGTTGCCCGTCATCCCAGAGATTGTTCCCGGCTCGCGCTGGATCAGCGGCCATTATTGCGATGAATTTGCCGAGGCGCATGGTAAGGCGCTGGTCGTGCGTGAGGCGGTGGGTGCGGCAGTCCCCCTTGCGGGCGTCGGATGTGCGATATCGCGCACGCATCTTGGCAATATCGCACTTGAAAATGGCGGCGTTCCATTCGACCAATCATCGCTGACCGAGGATTATGAACTTGGCCTAGGCGTAGCTGGCGACGGCAACCGCACCATTTTTGCGCGGATACAGGACGCCGATGGCCAGCTGGTTGGCACCCACGCTTGCTTCCCCGATACGCTGGGCGCGGCAGTCCGCCAGAAAGCGCGCTGGATGACTGGCATTGCGCTGGCCGGGTGGGATCGCCTTGGTTGGAAAGGCGGACTGGTCGAATTTTGGATGCGGTTACGCGACCGCAAGGCGGTATTTGCCGCGATCGTATTGACCGCGGCCTATCTGTGCATCCTGCTCACCGCCCTGTTGGTCCTGGGTTATCGATCTGGCGCTCATCAACCGCGACCATTTGGCGATTTCCTTCTGCTCTTGCTAGGCGTGAATGCGATGCTACTGAGCTGGCGTCTCTGCGTGCGTGCCTGTTTCGTGGCGCGGGTGCATGGCTGGCGACAGGGCCTGCTGTCGGTCCCGCGAACCATTATTGCCAATATCATCTCGGTGATGGCTGCCCGCCGCGCAGTTGCCGCCTATTTGCGGCATGTGTTTGGCGCTGCGCTGCGTTGGGAAAAGACCGCGCACAATCATTTCCCGGCATCGCCATCGCATAGCAGCTGAATTCAGGACTCGCCTTCTCCGAAAAGACTGGGCTGGGCTGCTGGCGGCGCGCTCTTTGATACGGGAGCAATTTTCAGGCTCTTGCCGCCTTCAATATTGGCAGCAACCGGGCCATCCGCGAAGTTGATAAGCACCTTGCCAGCGGAAATGGCATCGCCGGTTTTGCAGATCGTGGTCTTACCATCAGCGGTGGTCACTCGCGCAAAGCCCCGACCCAACGGTGCCTCGGGATGCAGCGAGTTGAGCAGGCGATCAAGGCCCGACAATTTGGAACGGCGCTCCGCCATTTGCCGTTCAACCAAGGCCGTCGGCAACCGGACCGACTGCAACCGTTCGGCAGACATAGCCAATCGCCGCCGCAGCATCGCCGGCGCAATCCGCCCGCTAATCCCTGCAAAGGCCATTTTCGAAAGGTCGGCCCGCCGTTCCAGCCCGCGCCGCAACCGATCGCCAAGATCATCTGCACGTTGCTGCCTGTTGTCGACGATATCGGCGAGTTTGGGAAGTAGTCGTGCCTGTGCCAAAAGCCTTTCACTTGCGCGTTCGACAAACCGCCGCAGCGCCCCTGTCAGCCGCAAGTCGGCTTGCCCTATCTGCTGGGCCAGATCGAGCCGCACCGGCACCGCCATCTCCGCTGCAGCGGTTGGTGTAGGTGCCCGCCGGTCGGCGGCAAAATCGCAAAGTGTGGTATCAGTTTCGTGCCCGACGGCGGAAATGACGGGAATCGAGCATTCAGCCACAGCGCGTACCACGACTTCTTCGTTGAACGCCCACAGATCCTCAATCGAGCCACCCCCACGTGCAACAATCACCAGATCGGGTCGAGCAACCGGTCCATCGACCGGCATTGCAGAAAAGCCGCGCACCGCAGCCGCAATCTGTGCCGCTGCGCCGTCACCCTGCACCATGACTGGCCAGAGGATGACATGGCTGGGAAAGCGGTCCTCCAACCGGTGCATCATGTCGCGGATCACGGCACCGGTGGGCGAAGTAACGATCCCGATTGTCCTGGGCAGATAGGGTATCGCCCGTTTGCGCGCACCATCGAAAAGGCCCTCGGACGCCAGCCGCGCCTTCAGCTTTTCGAAGAGCAGCATCAGCGCGCCCTCTCCGGCAAGTTCGAGCCGATCGGCAACGATCTGGTAACTTGAGCGTCCGGGATAGGTGGTGAGCTTGCCCGTCGCGATCACTTCAAGCCCGTCTTCGGGGGCAAATGGCAGGCGTGCGGCATTGCCTTTCCACATTACGCCATCAAGCTTGGCATCGGCATCTTTCAGGCCGAAATACAAATGGCCCGATGCGGCGCGCTTGAAACCCGAAAGTTCACCGCGCACGCGCACAAGGCCAAAGCGATCCTCAACCGTGCGCTTCAATGCATTCGAAATTTCCGAAACCGACAAGGCAGGGGCATTGCTGCCTGCCTTTGCCTCGGCTAACAGCCGCGAATTGCCTTCATTGTCGGGAAACGGGGAGTCCATCGCTTGAATATCTTGCTTATCGGTTCGGGTGGACGCGAACATGCGCTGGCGTGGCGGCTTTCGCAATCATCGAGTTGCGAAAAATTGTTCGCAAGTCCTGGCAACCCCGGAATAGCGGAATGCGCCGAATGCGTCGCCCTCAATGTAACGGAGCATTCGGCAGTTGTGGCTTTCTGCAAGGAACAGGGTGTCAGCTTTGTCGTGGTCGGTCCCGAAGCGCCGCTGGTCGACGGCCTTGGCGACAGCCTGCGCGCAGCAGGCATCAAGGTGTTCGGCCCCAATGCGAATGCGGCGGTCCTTGAAGGTTCAAAGGGCTTTGTGAAGGATCTGTGCGCACGGGAAAACATCCCCACCGCCGCCTATGCGCGCCACAAGGACAAGGCTACGGCCCTCGCAGACCTTGCCCGTTTTGGCTTGCCAGTTGTCATCAAGGCCGATGGCCTCGCCGCCGGCAAGGGCGTAATCATCGCCGAAACCGAGAAAGAAGCGCGCGACGCGATCGAACATATGTTCGGCGGGGGGTTTGGCGATGCCGGTGCCGAGGTGGTCATCGAGGAATTTATGACCGGCGAAGAGGTGAGTTTCTTTGCGATCAGTGACGGCCAGAATGTCGTACCCTTTGGCTCGGCGCAGGATCACAAGCGGGTCGGCGATGGCGATACCGGCCCCAATACCGGCGGTATGGGGGCTTATTCGCCTGCTCCGGTATTCACACCGGCACTTGAGGCAGAGGTGATGGAGCGCATCGTCCAACCGACGGTTGCGGCAATGGCGCGCGATGGGCGTGCTTATAGTGGCGTTTTCTTCGCCGGGCTGATGCTGACCGATCAGGGGCCAAAGCTGATCGAATATAATTGCCGCTTTGGCGACCCGGAATGCCAGGTGCTGATGATGCGGTTCGAGGGCGACCTGGCCGCGCTTCTGCTGGCCGCTGCGAGCGAAGGTGGATTGGCCGGGGCAGCGCGCCCGACCTTGTCCGACGGGTATGCGCTTACGGTCGTCATGGCTGCAAAAGGCTATCCGGACACGCCTGAAAAAGGCGGTGCAATTGGTATTGGTGCAATCGGCGATGCCCGTATTTTCCATGCCGGAACCGCGAGCAACAATGGCCAATTGGTGGCCAATGGTGGCCGTGTCCTGAACGTGACGGCGCGCGGAGCGACGGTGACCGAGGCGCAGGAACTGGCCTATGCTGCAGTCGATGCCATCGATTTTCCAACCGGTTTCTGCCGCCGCGATATCGGCTGGCGCGAGGTTGCCCGGGAAAAAGCTGCAGGCTGAAGCAGATGCGACGAATATGGTTTATGCGGGGCACTGGACAGCGCCACTGCGCGGATTAGATTGCGGCTCGCAAGAATCACATCAGCCATGAGCTGTAGGGGGAGTCCAAAATGGAATCGAGCGCACTCATTCTGTTGATCATCGTGGTGGCGGCCCTCGCCATCCTGTTTTTCGCCTGGCCACGCAAAAAGGCAGAGCCGCCCAAAGAAGCGCCAAAGATCGAGGCGCCAACGCAGCCCGTAACGCCACCGGTCGCTCCCAAAACAGTCGAGCCCGAGCCGGTTAAAGCGGCAGCTGTACCCTTGATGGAACCGGCACCGGCCAAAGCCAAGGCACCTGCAAAAGCGAAAGCGCCAACGGCGAAGAAGACGGCAGCGAAGGTTGAAGCCAAGGCACCCGTCGCAAAAAAGGCCCCAGCCAAGACCGCCAAAGCCGAACCTAAAAAAGCTGCTCCTGCAGCTGTTGCAAAAGCAGCACCCAAGGCTGAGGCCAAAGCCAAGGCGGCGGCCCCTGCAATGGCCAAAACGGCCGCAGCACCTGCTGCAAAGAAAGCCGCAGCACCCAAGGCAGCGGCTCCTGTCGCGAAAGCAGAGCCCAAGGCCAAGCCCGCACCGAAGCCCAAGGCAGCCAAACCGGCTGCGGCACCCGCGATCCCGGACAATATCGAATTGCTCAAAGGGGTCGGACCCAAACTGGTGGTGCAGCTCAAATCACTCGGTATCACCAGCCTGCAGCAAATTGCCAGCTGGAGCGCAGCGGACATCGCCGAGATCGATTCCAAGCTGGGTGTGTTTGCCGGCCGCCCGAACCGCGACAATTGGGTAGATCAAGCCAAGCTGCTGGTTGCAGGCGACGTCGCCGGTTTCGAAAAGAAATATGGTGCCCTCGGCAGCGAAATAACCAAGGGGTGATGGCAGCCGCCAATGCGGCACATCAAAGCGGGAAAGGCGGGGTCAAAAGACACCCGCCTTTTTCCTATCAACCCGGCCGGTAGCGCCGCTTGGCATTCTTCACCGCATCGGTCCATTCGAAATGCACCCGCTTGAACTTGCCTGCGACATAGAGTTTCATCTGGTCGGTATAATGTGGTGAATCCGGCCGGTTGGTGGCGGCGCCATAGGGCTGGATCGATTCCGATAGCACCTTGCCTGCCTTGTCCCAGCGCACCAGCATGATGAAACTGTCACCATGGCGCACGCGCATCTTGCCGTCGGCCTGCTCGCCATCCCACATCGTCGTTGCGCGCAGCGTATCGGTGCCGCCAAGCATCGGTAGGTCAACCTTGCCACGGCGCAAGCGCTGGATATCGCCCAGCGCCGGATCGAGCCGACCGAAACGCTCGGTAAACTCTTCCACCGTTTTCTGAAGGGTCTCTCGCGGATTGGGCAACGGATCATTCCGCCAGTTGGCGCGCGACGCATGGCGGATCAGTCGTTCGGCAATGGCGTCTGCCCTGCCCTTGCCATCGCTCGACCAATCCCATTCGCGGAGCAGTTTTTGCGCTTCCGCCAGCTTGGCATTGCCCTTGGCATCAACCGCCAGCAGGCTGTCCATCCATGGTTTGACCCAGCTCGACTTGGCATAGCGGGTGTCCATCTTGATCGCGAGCAGCTCTTCCGGGGTAATAGATGTGTCGTTCATCATCAGGCCAGTGCCCATCAGCCCCCGATTGGTCATGCCCAATTCGATGCCGAGATAGGGCGACTGTGTCTTGGGATCGATTTCAGACCCCGGGCCCGCAGCCAGATAAGGCGTATTGTTTGCATTCTGCACAAAGCCGGATGCCGGACTAACCACCTTGGGGAAGCGGTCAAACGGAACCGGCCTCTTCCATACCGGTGCTGACTTATCGCCCGGGAGGATTTTGGTGTAATCAAAACCCGGCTTCCGATCCGGAAAGAGCGCATTGTAGATATAAGCGATCCGACCGGTCTTGTCGGCATAGATGAAGTTGGTGCCGGTGATGCCGCCGGTCGACATGGATTTGGTCCATTCCTCCCAACTGGTCGCCTTGGTGTTGCGATAATATTGCTCAACCGCTTTCACATTATCGATCCCGGCATAGCGGATGGCGAAAGCGCCTTTGTCGTTCTTGATCACCGGGCCGTGCACCGAACGATAGATGGTCTGCGGGATCGGCACGGTGAACCAGCCGAACTTGACCGGTAGCCAGATGCGCTTTTCCTGAAGCGGAAGCCATTTGCCATCATAGCGATACTGGTCGCCCGCTTCGTTGAGCACCAGCTTGTAAATGTCGACCAGGTCGGGTCGGTTGACCGTGTTCGTCCAGCCGAGGTGGCGATTGTGGCCGAGCAGGACGAAAGGCGAACCGGGGAATAGTGCCCCCGCCATATCCAGTCCTTCGCCCGAATGGGTGACAGCCTCATACCATGCAACATGCCCTTCGAGCGGTTGGTGCGAATTCGAAATCAACCAGGTCTTGCCATCCGCCATCCGGCTTGGCGCAACGGCCCAGGCATTGGAGCCGTTCATTTCAGGATCGCGCCCAATCGGCGTCATCGCCGCTGCGCTTTCATTTGGCGGCGGTTTCCCTTCGACCAGCGTCGAAATGTAATTATCGAGACCATAAAAGAACGGTGCGCGCAGCACGAACCCTGCGACAATATCCTTGCCGTTCACCGGGAAAAGGTTTGAGAGCCTGACTTCCTCGGGATGCTTTTCCGCATAGGCGTTGAGGCCAGCGGCATAGCCATCGAGCACCGCGCGGACATCTGCAGGAATTTCGTCATAATGCCGATCCACCGTCTCGCGCACGCCCAGCAGGTTGAAGACAAAATCGACCTGCGCGCCGTCTTGCCCGGCGATCGCGCCATAGCGCCCACGGGTCATCGAAACGACCTCTTCGATGGTACCGAAATCGTCTTCCGAATGGGCAAAGGCCAATCCATAGGCCGCATCGGCATCGGTCTTGCCATTGATGTGCGGAACACCAAATTCGTCGCGGACGATTTCCACATCATAGCTTTTCGGTGTTGGCGGTGCTCCCCGATCTGCTGCGAGCGGTTCCCAGAACAACCCAGTACCACCTATTATGGCGATGACAGCCGCCCCGCCCCATAGCCATTTGCCCATCTAGCTCCCCCCTTTGTCGATGTTATCTTGCCGCCAACGCGCCATTGCCTAAAGAGCGTTGCATATAGAAGATTCAGGGAAAGGAAAGTTCACCTATGCGCCGTCATCTGTTCGCCCTCATCCTCGCCACAGCCAGTGTGCCCGCCATGGCACAAAATGGTCAGGCTGGATCGGGTGTGGAGCCTTCTACAATTGCCAACAGCCAGGTTCGGCCGATCGCCTTTGCATCCCGCGCCAATGATGATGGCGTGCTCGTCATCATGATGCGCGATGCCAACCTGCCGCAATCCGCGCTGGGCAATTCGGCCGAAGCGTCGGTGAAAGCAGCAATTTCGGCAGCGAAGTTTGAAGGCAAGGATGGTTCGAAACTGGTGCTGCGCGGCATTGGTCGCCATGCACGTATCGACCTGGTCGGTGTCGGCAAGGATGGCGATGCCGCAGATCGCATGCGCCGTGCAGGCGGCCGTGTGGCGCAGGACCTGCGCGACGAAGCCCATCCGGTAAGCATCGTGGGCGCTGCAAATAGCGACGAGGCAAATGCCGTCGCGCTTGGATACAGCCTCGGCCAATATCGCTTTGATCGCTACAAAACCGTCGGCAAGTCGACGCCCTCCATCCAATCGGCCACCATTGTCGTGTCCGATACCAAGGGTGCCGAGGCAGCATGGAAATCGCGCGGTTCGGCGCTGGCCGACGGGGTGACGCTGACCCGCGACCTTTCGACCGAGCCCGCCAATGTCATCTACCCCGAAAGCTTTGTCGCACGGGTGCGCGAAGCCTTTGCAGGCGTTCCGGGCGTGAAGATCGAAGTTCTCGATGAAGCCGCGATGCGCCGCCTTGGCATGGGCAGCCTTGCGGGAGTCGGCCAGGGTTCTCGCCGTCCGCCGCGCCTGATGCTGGTCGAATATCGTGGCGGCAACGGCGCGCCGATCGCCCTTGTCGGCAAGGGCATCACCTTCGACAGCGGTGGCATCTCGATCAAGCCCAATTCGGGCATGTGGGAAATGAAATCGGATATGGCCGGCGCCGCATCGACCATGGGGGCCGTTCTCTCGCTCGCCAAATCGCGCGCCAATGTGAACGTCATGGCAGTCGCCGCGCTTGCCGAAAATATGCCAGGCGGCAATGCCCAGCGCCCCGGCGATGTCGTGCGCACCTATAGCGGCAAGACGATCGAGATCATGAACACCGACGCCGAAGGCCGCCTCGTGCTTGCCGATGCCAATGAATATGTCATCGCCAATCACAAACCGGCGGCGCTGGTGAACATTGCCACGCTGACCGGCGCTGTCGGTAATGCCTTGGGTGGCGACTATGCCGGCCTGTTCTCTCGCGATCCGGCATTGGCCGCGCAGATTACAGCGGCTGGCAAGACCACTGGCGAAGAAGTGTGGCAATTGCCCCTCAACCCCAACCATACGAAAACGATGAAGTCCGATATCGCCGACATCAAGAATTCGGCCGACGGGGGACGTCCGGGCGCCAGCCTTGGTGCGGCCTTTATCGGCTTCTTCGTCGACGAGGCGACACCCTGGGCGCATCTCGATATCGCCGGGGTGAACTGGGCCGATAGCAGCGACGATGTGACCCCCAAAGGCGCATCGGGCTGGGGCGTCCGCATCTTGGACGAGTTTGTTCGCAACTGGAAACGTTGATAAAAAATCCAGTCCCCGTACCTTGTGTTGCAAAAATGCAACATTACATCTTTGCGTGAGGCTTCCTAAATTGGTTTTGGGGAAGCGCTGAGACACAAGGGACGAGGCACATGAATCTCGAGAAATTTACCGACCGCGCAAAAGGCTTCCTGCAGTCGGCCCAGACCGTTGCGATCCGAATGAACCATCAGCGGATTTCGCCCGAGCATATCCTGAAAGCACTGCTCGAAGACGAACAGGGCATGGCATCTGGCCTGATCAAAGCCGCAGGCGGCGACGCAGCAACCGCGTTGCGCGAAACCGACGCCGCGCTGTCCCGCGTTCCGGCCGTTACCGGCGGTGGCGCACAGCAGACCCCCGGCCTCGACAATGATTGTGTCCGCGTGCTCGATGCAGCCGAACAGGTCGCGCAAAAGGCGGGGGACAGCTTTGTCACCGTGCAAGCGATCCTGCTGGCACTATCACTGGGTGGCAACACCGCCGCGAGCAAGGCCTTGGCCGCTTCGGGGGTAAAGCCCGATGCGCTCAACGCTGCAATCAAGAACCTAACCGGCGGCCGCACTGCCGACACCGCGGGCGCCGAAGACCGTTATGATGCGCTCAAGAAATTTGCCCGCGACCTCACCGAGGTGGCGCGCGAAGGCAAGCTAGACCCGGTCATAGGCCGCGACGAGGAAATCCGCCGCACCGTGCAGATCCTTGCCCGTCGCACCAAGAATAACCCGGTGCTTATCGGTGAGCCCGGCGTAGGCAAGACCGCAATTGCGGAGGGGCTGGCACTTCGCATCGCCAATGGCGACGTTCCCGATAGCCTGAAAGACCGCAAACTGATGTCGCTCGATATGGGCGCACTGATCGCGGGCGCCAAATATCGCGGTGAATTCGAAGAGCGCCTCAAAGGTGTTCTTGACGAGGTGAAGCAGGGCGAAGGCGATATCATCCTGTTCATCGACGAAATGCATACGCTGGTTGGCGCAGGCAAAGGCGAGGGCGCGATGGACGCCTCCAACCTGCTGAAGCCGGCTTTGGCGCGCGGCGAACTGCACTGCATCGGCGCAACCACGCTCGATGAATATCAAAAGCATGTCGAGAAGGACCCGGCGCTGCAACGGCGTTTCCAGCCGGTGTTTGTCGGCGAGCCGGTGGCAACTGCCGGCATGACGCTTGATGATCGCGACCAGCTGATCGACACCGTCCGGGCGCGAATCGAAGGCCTGCTGACGCCGTAGGGGCCCTTTCGCGGGTGAGCAGCGATGGAAATTCTCGCCACTCTAGGCCGCACGCTTGGGTTTTCGCTGGCCGCGGGAGTCAATCTCTACGCGACGGTGGCGGTCCTTGGCCTGGCCGCGCGCTACGGCTGGGTAGAGCTGCCTGAACAATTCCAGATCTTCAACAACCTGTGGGTGATCGGGGCGGCCGGATTCCTGTACGTGGTGGAGTTCGTCGCCGACAAGATCCCCTGGGTCGATTCGATCTGGGACTCCGTTCACACGGTGATCCGGCCCGTGGGCGGCGCCCTGATCGCCGTCGCGTCGCTCGGCGAGGCTTCGCCGGCCGTGATGGGGCTGATCGCGCTGCTGGGCGGCACCGCCGCCGCCGGCAGTCACATCACCAAGGCAGGCACGCGCGTCGCCATCAACACCAGCCCGGAGCCCTTCACCAACTGGTTTGCAAGCCTCGCCGAAGACGTGTTCGTGATTGGCCTGAGCCTGCTGACGCTGAAATTTCCGCTGCTGGCGCTGCTCGTGAGCGCGACCATCCTGGTGATGATCGTGTGGCTGGCGCGGCGCTTGTGGCGGTGGCTACGTCCGTCCCCGGTCGCGGAGACGCCGTCCAGCTAGCGCGCGTCCGCCGTATCGGCGTCACGGCCCGGTTGCCCGCGCCGCTGGTTTACAAGGACGAAGCACGGGGCCTTCAGGTAGAGTGAC
>JALREL010000021.1 GCA_023262005.1 Sphingorhabdus sp.
GGGGTCGGCCTGCGCCGCACGATATTCCCGCTCCAGATCGAGGATCAGCGGCATCAGCGTTTCGGCGACATAGCGGCCGCCAAACTGGCCAAAATGCCCGCGCTCGTCAGGCTGGTTCATGAAGGAGTTCAGATTTGTATCAGGCTTTGTCATAATCGCGGACCGCTTGGCAGAAGGCCGCAATCTTGTCCACATCCTTGACGCCGGGAGCGCTTTCTACACCTGAAGAAACATCAACCAACGGCGCGCGCGTGATGCGAAGCGCCTCGGTCACGTTGTCGGGCGCGAGCCCGCCAGCCAGACCCCAGGGTGTGCGATTCTCGAAATGGCTCAACAGCGACCAGTCAACGCGGGTGCCTGTCCCGCCGGGGAGTGCCTGCGCCGGGGCATCGAACAACAACCGGTCGGTAACGCCCGCGAAACGATCCGAATTCACAAGCGTCTGCCTGTCTTTCAGGCCGATCGCCTTCCAGATTTCAGCCTCGCTATGCTCGCCAACAATCTTGAGCCACTCGGGCGTCTCGGTGCCATGAAATTGAACGATATCCGGGCGCACCATGTTCAGCGCCTTGTCGGTCAGTTCCGGATCGGCGTTGACCAAGAGCAGCACGACCTTGAGGCTCGGCGGCGTACGCATCCGAAGGGCCGCAGCGAGTTCAAGGCTCACATGGCGAGGGCTTTTTTCGAAATGCACAAGGCCGATATGCGTCGCCCCTGCCGTTGCAGCGGCATCGATGGCGGCCTCGTTTGAGAGGCCGCAGATTTTGATCAGGGTTTGCATTGGTGCCTATTTTTTATCGATAAGTTTTTTTGTAACATGCCAGACAATGAACATTGCGACCGCTGTCACAACAATAATCGACCACCAAACAATCCGCTCGTTGAACTCCTCGTCGACAGGAAGCCCTTCGCGATAAATTGCGATAAACGAATAAAGAAAACCGCAAATTCCAACAATCGCGGCTAGGATGCATCCTGCTTTTTCGCCCATTGTTCCGGGCTGAAACTCATCTCGCCCGCTCAAAGCGTCCCCACAATCGCCCGCGCCGCTGCATCGGGGTCCTCCGCCTTGGTGATCGGGCGACCTATCACCAATACGCTGGCGCCATCGTCGCGCGCCTGGCGCGGCGTGACGATGCGTTTCTGGTCGGCGGTGCTGGCACCCGCCGGGCGCAAACCGGGAACGACGAAATATCCGTCCTTCCATGCCTTGCGCGCCGATTTCACCTCATGACCCGAGCAAACAATTCCGTCGAGCCCCGCCTCTTGCGCCAATGCGGCGAGGCGTTCGACCTGCGTGTGTGGATCGTCAGGCACACCAACGCGATTGAGATCGTGATCGTCTAAGCTGGTGAGCACGGTCACGCCGACAACCTTTGTATGCGTTCCTGCTGCAGCCTTGGCATCTTCCATCATCGCGCGTCCGCCGCTGGCGTGAATGGTGACAATCGCCGGTTCCAGCGTGTTGATCGCCTGCATCGCCTTGGCCACAGTATTGGGAATGTCATGCAGTTTCAGGTCGAGAAAGATAGGAAGGCCCAGTTTCTGCACCTCATGCACGCCATGGTGCCCGTTGGCGCAGAAGAATTCGAGGCCGAGTTTCACCCCGCCGACATGCGCCTTCACCTTGCGCACAAGATCGAGCGCGCCATCAAGCAGGGGCGTGTCGATCGCGACATAAACCGGATTGCTCATAGCGCTTTCTCCGGAGTGGTGGTCGCGGTTGGGAAATTGGCAGCCATCGTCTTGGCACCGCTTTCCAGCGTCGCAATCCGGCGCGTCAGTCGATATTGCATTGCACGGTGCCAGATCCAAAGCGGCAGGAAACCGAGCAAAAAGCTCGCACCGATGACCGCAGGCAGTTTGCTATCGAGCCAGAGGCCGTTCCACAATTTCATCGATACCGGATGCCAGTTGTTGACTGCGAATACCGCAAAGCCAACGAGGAAAATCACCCAGAACAAGGTTTTGAGGAACGACATTCGCAGCTTCTCCTTCGTCTGTTTGTGCGCAGCTTAAGGGAAGGGGGGCAAGGTTTCCAGCCCCCTTGCAACCGAAATCGGCTTACCCAAAAACCCGCGCGAAAATCGTATCCACATGCTTCAGATGATAGCCGAGGTCGAACTTTTCCTCGATTTCTTGTGGGCTGAGCGCCTTGGTCACATCCGGATCGGCTTTGAGGAGTTCGAGCAGCGACAATTGCCCATCCGATTCCCATACCTTCATCGCGTTGCGCTGGACGAGGACATAGCTGTCTTCGCGGCTTACGCCGGCTTGGGTAAGCGCAAGCAGCACGCGCTGCGAGTGGACAAGGCCGCCCATCTTGTC
>JALREL010000046.1 GCA_023262005.1 Sphingorhabdus sp.
CAGCCTTTTTCTTGCCCTTGCCGTTCGCTGGCCCCTTTGCCGCGCGTTCGTCGATCAACTGCGCGGCTTCTTCAAGCGTCAGTTCATCGGGAGCCACGGTTTTGGGCAATGTTGCGTTGGTCGTGCCGTCGGTGACATAGGCGCCATAGCGGCCATCCATCAATTTGATCTCGGCATCGGTGCGCGGATGTTTGCCCAGCACCTTCAAAGGCTCTCGCGAGCCGCCATTGCGCGCGCGGCCACCGCCATTGGCGGCTTCGGCAAGTTTGACAACCGCAGCATTCATGCCGGTTTCAAAGACGTCCATGGTCGATTGCAGCCGCGCATATTTGCCCTGATGCGCCAGATAGGGTCCATAACGGCCGATGCTGGCGGTAACAGGCTCTCCGCTTTCGGGGTGGTTGCCGATCGTGCGTGGCAAGGACAGCAGTTTGATTGCCCAATCGAGCCCGAAATCTTCCGCCGGAATATCGTTGGGGATAGAGGCACGCGCAGCTTCCTTGCCCTCGCCCATTTCTACATAGGGGCCGAAACGACCTGACTTGCGGCTGATTTCCTGACCAGTTTCCGGATGATTTCCAAGCACTTCTGGGCCATCTGACGTCATGCCGTCAGCGCCGCCGGGCTGGGCGAATTTGCGGGTGAATTTGCATTCCGGATAGTTGGAACAAGCGACAAATGCGCCAAAACGACCACCGCGCAGCGCGAGTTTGCCAGAGCCACATTTAGGACAAATCCGTGGATCGGTGCCATCCTCCCGTTCAGGAAAAAGGTAAGGCGCGAGGAACTTGTCGAGTTCTGCCGTGATATCCGAGGGCTTTTGCTCCATCACCTCGGCGGTTTTCGGTTTGAAATCGCGCCAGAACGCCTCGAGCACGCGCTGCCAGTCGGCATCGCCCGCACTGATTTCATCCAACTGGTCCTCAAGGCCAGCGGTGAAATCATAGGCGACATAGCGATCGAAGAACCTTTCGAGAAATGCTGTTAAAAGGCGGCCAGATTCCTCTGCAAAGAAACGATTTTTTTCCACTCGCACATAAGCACGATCCTTGAGGACCTGGATGATCGAGGCGTAGGTTGACGGACGACCAATACCCAATTCCTCCAGCCTTTTGACAAGGCTCGCCTCTGAATAGCGCGGCGGCGGTTGGGTAAAGTGCTGCACCTTCTCGACCGATTTCTTTGCCGGCACGTCGCCCTTTTCGAGCACGGGAAGCAAGGCGCCATTTTCGTCGTCCTTGTCGTCGATACCCTCCTCATAAAGCGCAAGGAAGCCAGGAAACTTCACAACCTGACCAGTCGCGCGCAGCCCGATCCGGCCTGTACCGTCAAGCATGTCGACCGTCGTCCGCTCCATCCGCGCCGACGCCATTTGGCTGGCCAGAGCGCGCTTGTAGATCAGGTCATACAACTTGGCATGATCGCCCGACCCCGCCTTGTCTTTACCGAAATCGGTGGGACGAATGGCTTCGTGCGCTTCCTGCGCGTTTTTTGCCTTAGTTTGGTAAACCCGAGGTTTGTCGGGCAGATAGCCGGCATCATAGCGGCTAGCGATGGCACCGCGCGCTGCCGAGATAGCGCTCGGGTCCATCTGGACGCCATCGGTACGCATATAAGTGATCGCACCATCTTCGTAGAGATTCTGGGCGATCCGCATCGTGTGGCTGGCAGAAAAACCAAGCTTGCGGGCTGCTTCCTGTTGCAGCGTTGAGGTCGTGAAAGGCGGCTGTGGATTGCGCGTCACCGGCTTGGTTTCAACGCTATCGACGCTGAAATGTCCGGCTTCGACGGCGGCGCGCGCTTCTTCGGCGCTACCTTCTGCGCCCAATGCCATTTTGTCGAGTTTTTCGCCCTTGAAGCGCACTAGGCGGGCATCAAAGCCCTGTCCCTTATGCTCCATCTTGGCGGTGACCGACCAATATTCCTGCGGCCGGAATGCTTCAATCTCACGATCACGTTCGACGATCAGGCGCAACGCCACCGATTGCACGCGCCCGGCAGATTTCGCCCCCGGGAGTTTGCGCCACAGCACAGGCGACAGGGTGAAGCCGACAAGGTAATCGAGCGCACGGCGGGCGCGATAGGCATCGATCAGGTCATGATCGAGTTCGCGCGGATGGGCCATTGCCTCGGTAACCGCCTGTTTGGTGATTGCATTGAAGGTGACGCGTGCGACATTTTTGGGGAGCGCCTTTTTCTTCTCCAGCACTTCCTGCACATGCCAGCTGATCGCTTCCCCCTCGCGATCAGGATCGGTCGCGAGGATCAGGCCATCGGCCTTCTTTGCCTCGTCTGCGATGGCTTTCAGTTGCTTGGCCTTGTCTGGGTAATTGTCCCACAACATGGCGAAGCCGTTTTCGGGATCAACTGATCCGTCCTTGGGCGGCAAATCGCGGACGTGGCCATAGGAGGCGAGCACCTTATATCCGCTTCCCAGATATTTCTCGATTGTCTTCGCTTTGGCGGGTGATTCGACAACGACTAACTTCATGGATTTATGTTTCTTTTCTCACACTCTCACGTACGCGCATAAATTGGCGGGGTGGTTTCGGGGTCGTCAAGCGGCAAATATCATGCTGTCAGGCGCACCTTGGATCCCGCGCCGCGCTCAAGCCGCCCGACCAGTTCGAGTTCGAGCAAAACCATCTGCACCTGCGCCGAAGGCATGCCTGAAAGGCGCACCAGTTCATCGATAGCCGCGAAGTTCGTGCTGAGCAGTTCGAAAATCGCCTTGCGTTCACCATCTCCCGCCTCGGCAACAAATTCGAATTGCGGCTGTGTCGAAGCATGTGACCGCACACGATGATCGAGCGGCGCAATCAGTGCGGCAATCTCTCCAGCATCCTGCACCAGCGTTGCGCCGTCGCGGATCAACTGATTGCACCCACGCGAGCGCGGATCGAGCGGAGAGCCGGGGATCGCCATCACTTCCCTGCCCGCTTCGCCCGCCTGCCTTGCTGTTATCAAAGAGCCTGACTTGGGAATTGCCTCTACGACCACTGTCCCGGCTGAAATCCCGGCAATGATACGATTGCGATAGGGGAAATGCCGTGCCCGGGGTTCGGTGCCCGGAGGCATCTCAGCTATCAAAAGCCCTTGTTCGGCGATTTGCGCCTGCAATTGGGCATGCTCGGGCGGATAGATATTGTCGATGCCGCCCGCGATGACGGCAATGGTTCCCATTGCCAGCCCGCCTTGGTGCGCGGCTGCATCGATACCTCGCGCCAAGCCCGAAGTTACAACGATACCGCGGTCACCTAACTCTTGCGCAATTTGCCGGGCCATCCGGCAGCCAGCGGCCGATGCGTTACGCGCACCCACCATGGCAACATTCACCTTGCCGGCCAGCCCAATGTTCCCCTGATAGGTCAGCACTGGCGGTGCATTTTCGATTTCGCTCAAAAGTGATGGATAATCGGCATCGTCGATGAAAAGATAATGCGCACCTGCTTTGGCAAGCCTTCCGATTTCATTCTCAATGTCCGTAACAGATGCCGCCACAAATTTGCGGCCACCCGCCCGACCTGAAAGTTCGGGAATCGCCTCAAGTGCTTTCGACGCGCTTCCAAAACGCGCGATGAGCTGGCGGTAGCTTACTGGCCCGACATTGGGCGAACGGATCAACCGCAGTCTGTCGAAAGCATCCTGCGCCTCGTGCACCATGCTTTATTATTTCTGCCCGATACGCGGTTCGGTGCCGGCCATGAGGCGCTGGATGTTTTCGCGATGCTTCCAGAAAACGATCAGGCTGCATGCGACCAGCGGGATGACAATGGTGACGGAGCCAAAGAAAACAGCTGCCAGTGGAGCGGCAGCGGCGGCAATCAAACCACTCAGCGATGAAGTACGCGTCAGCAGCAACATGCTGATCCAGACCGCACCGTAAATCAGGCCCAGCGGCCAATTCAATCCGAACAGGATACCAGCATAGGTTGCCACACCCTTACCGCCCTTGAACCCAAGCCAAACCGGATAAAGATGTCCGAAAAAGGCAGAAACGGCAGCAAATACTTCAAAACCAGGAAACAATTGCCGAGCGATCAAAACTGCGGCCAACCCTTTCAAAAGATCGAGCAGCAATGTCAGCGCTGCGAGCCCCTTACGCCCGGTACGCAACACATTTGTGGCGCCGATATTGCCCGATCCAATATCACGGATATCACCCGCTCCACCCAACTTGGTGAGCAACAGCCCGAACGGGATTGAACCCAGCAAATAGCCCAACAAGGCCGCGCTTCCCATTTCCATCCAGCCTGTAGGCATAATCGACTCCCTCTGTTGTCAGATGGTTATCGTTATCCCGCGCGACACTCAAGGCCGGTTGCCTCAACACCGCACCGCGTCTATCTCCGCCAGCATGACCGCGCCTGACGCCCCGATACTCGTTTTCGATTCCGGCGTTGGCGGCCTGTCGGTTTTGGCAAAGGTCCAGAAGGTACTGCCTACAGCGCCGGTCATTTATTCGGCCGACTATGCAGGGCTACCCTATGGGGAGAAAAGCGAAATCGAGGTCGCAACCCGTGTATGCGCTTTCCTTGGCCGCTTGTCGGAAAGATACGCCCCGCGGCTTGTTGTAATCGCTTGCAATACCGCATCCACCATCGCCCTGGCACATGCTCGGGCCGTGCTGGGCGTGCCTATCGTCGGAACCGTGCCAGCAATCAAACCTGCGGCAGAGCAAACGCAAAGCGGTGTTATCGGCCTGTTGGGAACCAAGGCAACGATCCGGCAGGCTTATGTCGATCGGCTCGAGTCAGAACATGCAAAGGGTAAAACCTTGCTTCGCCATGCCGCGCCTGAACTGGTCGCAGCGGCAGAAGCGAAATTGCGCGGCGAAGCGCCCGATCCCGTAATTTTCGCCAATGCTATAGGCGGCCTTACCGATCAGACAGGCGGCGATCAGATCGATCAGATCATCCTGGGCTGCACGCACTTTCCGTTGGTTGAGCAAGAATTGGCTGCTGCCGCAGCAGAGGCTGGATTGCGCGAGGACCTGGCATTTGTAGACGGCTCTGACGGAATCGCACGCAGAGTTGCAAATCTCACCGAAGGTCAGCCTTGGCCTGCAAAACCGTCAGTCGGAAAATTCATCTCCACGGGGCCAGTTGAGCAGATCGAGCCCTACCGTCCTGCTTTGCTGCGCTATAATTTGACCCAGATCATGTCACTCTAATCGAAATATTGCGAATCGTTCTCGCTGGATTTCCGGTTTGACCCGCATTATTGGGCGGGCAACCAACAGGGCTTTGCTTGCCATGAACTATGACGAAATTTTCGACAAGGCTATCGACCGGTTGCATGCCGAGGGTCGCTACCGCGTCTTTATCGATATCCTGCGCAACAAGGGCAAGTTCCCCAATGCGCGCTGCTTTGCGGGCCATAACGGCCCGAAGCCGATCACCGTCTGGTGCTCGAACGACTATCTCTGCATGGGGCAGCATCCCAAGGTAATCTCGGCGATGGAAGAGGCGCTGCACGATGTGGGCGCTGGTTCTGGCGGCACCCGCAATATCGGCGGCAACACCCATTACCATGTCGAGCTCGAAGCCGAACTGGCCAGCCTGCATGGCAAGGGTGCGGCTTTGCTGTTCACCTCGGGCTATGTCTCGAACGAAGCGACGCTGGCGACTCTCGCCAAGATACTGCCCGGATGCATCATCTATTCGGACGAGCTCAACCACGCATCGATGATTGCGGGTATCCGCAATTCGGGCTGTGAAAAGCGCGTCTGGCGGCACAATGATCTGGCACATCTCGAAGAGTTGCTCGCCAATGACGATCCGGCGCTGCCCAAGCTGATCGCATTTGAAAGCGTCTATTCGATGGATGGCGATATCGCGCCGATTGCCGCCATTTGCGATCTCGCGGACAAGTATAACGCTATCACCTATTGCGACGAAGTTCATGCCGTGGGCATGTATGGCGATCATGGCGGCGGCATTACCGAGCGCGATGAAGTTGCCGACCGCGTCACCATTATCGAAGGGACGCTTGGCAAGGCGTTTGGCGTGATGGGCGGATATATTGCGGCTGATCAGAAAATTGTCGACGTGATCCGCAGCTATGCTCCGGGCTTCATTTTCACCACCAGCCTTTCGCCAGTGCTCGTTGCCGGCGTATTGGCTTCGGTCCGTCACCTCAAGCAATCGAGCGAAGAACGCATCGCCCAGCAAGCCAATGCCGCGCGCCTGAAACAGCTTTTCGCTGAAGCAGGCCTGCCGGTGATGCAGAGCGTGACGCACATCGTTCCGCTGATGGTTGGCGATCCGGTGAAGGCAAAGAAGATCAGCGATACGCTACTCGCCGAGTATGGCGCTTATGTGCAGCCGATCAACTTCCCGACGGTGCCGCGCGGCACAGAGCGCCTACGCTTCACCCCAGGCCCGCAGCATACCGAAGAAATGATGCAGGAACTGACGCAGGCGCTGGTCGAAATCTGGGACCGGATGGAGTTAAAGCTCGCCGAGGCGGCTTAAGCCGCTTCGCGCATCATACCCCAGAAATGGGGGCCGCCTTTGGGCACATCCCACTCGCACTGGATGACGAATCCGAGTCGTTGGTAGAGCGGTACATTTTCAGGCGTTGCGGTTTCCAGCCAGCTGGGCAGCCCTTCTGCGTCAGCACGCGCTAGCCCTTCGCGGATAATGCGACCGCCCCAGCCCTTGCCCTGATGGGCTGGACGCACGCCAACGAAATGCAGGTACCAGAAATCGCCTTTGGGTCGGTTCTTATCGATGCCCTCGACAACGCGCATGGCTCGCGGAAGGGCAAAACCAAAGATGCGCAACATCGGGATGAGTTGGGCAATGAGCGGCTCGTCTCCGCTATCTGCATTTCCCGGTGATCGCCACAAGGCCGCTGCTTCATTACCTGCTGATTGGACCACCCGGCCAACATTCGCATCGTCCGCGATGATGAGGTCGAACAGGCGTTTCAGGCGGCGCGGCCGTGATCCTTCATCCTGCAATATGTAAGATAGGGCAGGATCAGTGTGGAAGGCTTGCGCCAGTGTTTCCGCCACCATTGGGTGGTGAGCGCCTTGGGCATCGATAATCTCGGTCATGCTGTTCCTCCCACCATCTGTCGGTAACTTTCCCAATCCACGTTTCCGCCCGACAAGGTGACAACCGGCGTAGCGACTGGATCGATCTTTCCCGAAAGAATTGCGGCCAAAGCTGCAGAGCCACCCGGTTCGACAACAAGGTGCAATTTTTCAAATGCCACCCGCATTGCAGCGGCAATATCAGCCGGGGTCACTACTGCGCTGCTGTGCACACGATCACGCAGCACATCGAAATTGATCGGGAAGGTACGCGGCGTTTGCAGCGCATCGCATGGCGTGGGAAAGGCTTGATCCTCGACCGACAATATTTCGCCCGCCGCTATCGACCGGATCATGTCATCCCATCCTTCGGGTTCAGCAATAGACAGGGTTGCTTCAGGGCAAGCCAAGGCGAGCCCACCCGAAAGCCCGCCTCCGCCGCAGCAGGCAATGATGTGGAGCGGGCCTTCGACACCTCGCGCTTTCAATTGCGCTTCGGCCTCCAAGCCCAGGGTTCCCTGCCCCTCCATTACCCAAGGATCGCCAAAGGGATGGACTAAAGTTGCACCCGTTCGAGCAATCAACTCCGCAGCGATAGCGTCACGATCCTGCCCCGGGCGCTGGTAGAGGACCACCTCGGCCCCATAGCCGCGCGTCGCTTCAATCTTCGCCTTGGGTGCATTTTCCGGCATGATGATTGTGGCCGCTATGTCGAGCCGCTGCGCCGCCCAGGCAACGCCCTGCGCATGATTTCCGCTCGAAACGGCAACCACACCGCGCGCACGCTCCTCATCGGTCAAATCGGTAAGCCGGTTCCAAGCACCCCTGATTTTGAACGCACCGATCGGCTGCAGCATTTCCGCCTTGCACCAGATAGTCGTGCCGTCGACTTCGAGTGGCAATAACGGTGTAGGCGGCAATATTGCGGCAATTTTCTTCATCGCGCGCAGCACACCTTCATGGCTCGGCTTACGTTTCGGGTCGCGCAATTCTTGTTCTGTCATCAAAGCCCTCTATATGCCGTCGCCATAACGAATCTTTGTCGAAGGACGTAACAGATGAGCAGGGTTTTGGTAATCGGCGCTGGCGGCGTCGGATCGGTGGCGGTGCACAAGATGGCAATGAACACCGATATCTTCAGCCATATCAGCCTCGCAAGCCGCACCAAGAGCAAGTGCGATGCGATTGCTGCATCGGTGAAGGAACGCACCGGTGTTACCGTCGACACCTATGAAATCGATGCAGAAGAAGTGCCCGCACTCACTCGTTTGATCCAGAAAATCGAACCTGCGCTCGTCGTCAATCTTGCCCTCCCCTACCAGGATCTCGCCATCATGGACGCCTGCCTTGCCGCCGGCGTGCACTATATGGACACCGCGAATTATGAGCCCAAGGATGAGGCCAAGTTCGAATATCACTGGCAATGGGCCTATCAGGATCGCTTCAAGGATGCCGGCCTGATGGCATTGCTCGGTTCAGGCTTTGACCCGGGCGTGACCAGCGTATTCACAACTTGGCTGCACAAGCATCATTTCGAGCGGATCGACACGCTCGACATCCTCGATTGCAATGGCGGCGACCATGGCCAGGCCTTTGCCACCAACTTCAACCCGGAAATCAACATCCGCGAAGTGACCGCCCCGGCGCGGCACTGGAACCAGGGCGAGTGGGTGGAAACCCCGGCGATGACGATCCGCCAGAACTTTGAGTTCGAGGGCGTCGGCCCCAAGAACATGTACCTGATGTATCACGAAGAGCTGGAAAGCCTTGCCAAGTTCCTGCCGGAGCTGGAGCGCGGCCGCTTCTGGATGACCTTTGGCGATGCCTATATCAACCACCTGACCGTGCTGCAGAACGTCGGCATGACCGGGATCGAGCCGATCAATTATCAGGGCAAGGAAATCGTGCCCTTGCAGTTCCTGGCTGCCGTCCTGCCCAGGCCGGAAACGCTGGGGCCGACCACCACGGGCAAGACCAACATCGGCGATATTGCCACCGGCATGGCGCTCGATGGATCGGGCGAGAAGACCTATTACATCTACAACATCTGCGATCACGAAGACGCCTATGCCGAAACCGGCAACCAGGCGATCAGCTATACCACGGGCGTCCCGGCGATGATCGGTGCGGCGATGATGCTGACCGGCGCATGGCGCGGCGAGGGCGTGTTCAACATGGAGCAGATGGACCCTGATCCGTTCA
>JALREL010000049.1 GCA_023262005.1 Sphingorhabdus sp.
CCAAAAGCCCAAGGCTTATTTCTTGAGCGTAAGTCCGCCGAAACGCTTGTTGAACTGGGCAACGCGGCCACCGGCGTCCATGAGGCGCTGGTTGCCACCGGTCCAGGCCGGGTGCGAAGTCGGATCAATGTCAAGCTGCAGCGTGTCGCCTTCCTTACCCCAGGTGGAGCGAGTTTCGAACACGGTGCCGTCGGTCATCTGCACCTTGATCATGTGATAATCGGGATGGATATCGTTCTTCATTTTTCAAACTCCTTTGCGGCCCGGTTTCCGACCGGAGCCAGGATTGCGAAGCGCCGCCCTTAGCGGCGGTTTTCGCGGAATGCAAGTTTTGCGAACAGTGTGTTTGTCAGGCCGGCGGATCAGCGATCATCGCCATGAAATCCGCCTCTGCAGCAACCTGGTCACCGATCAGGGCCCGTCCTGCGAATTTGCATACGCGCGGCCGCTTCTGCGTGAACTCGACATTCAGCGTAAGCAAGCATCCCGGTTCAACGGGGGCGCGGAATTTCGCGTTGTCGATCGCCATGAAGTAGACCAACTTGCCTGAACCGGCGAGGCCCAGGCTCTCCATAGCCAGAACACCGGCGGCTTGCGCAAGGGCTTCGACAATCATGACGCCGGGCATGATCGGGCGCCCGGGGAAATGCCCCTGGAAAAAGCCCTCATTCATGGTCACCGCCTTGATCGCCGAAATACGTTCGTCGACGATCAACTCTTCCACACGGTCAACCAGCAGCATCGGATAACGGTGCGGAAGCACCGCCATCACGCGCCGGACGTCATAATTGGCGAAATCGCTCATCGAGCTTAGCGGCTTTCGGGCTGGGGTGTCGGATTTGCAGGCGCGGTTGCCGGAGTGGTTGCAGGCTGTTGTGCAGCTTGCTGCGCCTGTGCGTTGCGGATTGCCTGAACGCGTGCAGCGTTCAACAGGCGCTGCTGAATCTGCTCGTAAAGCGCGCCGGTCGACTGCTTGGGCTGCCAATTTGCAGGCGGCGTGGTGCCCACTGCGGGAACCGAAACATCAAGCGCGGCAGTTACAGCCTTGGTAATGTCCACCGCATCGGGTGCCCAGATAAAGGCATCGGGTGCCAGGATGATATTGATCTTCTTCTGCGTTACAACCTGCTGCTGGGCAGCAGCATAACGGTCGGCAATGCTTTCAACTGCAAAGGCCTGAGCGGCAACGATCGGCTGCTGAAGCTGGGCGATCTCGCGCTCCTTCGTCTCAAGCTGCTGGAGAAGCGGATTCTTTGCCTTGATTGCGGCGTCGAGTTCTTCCTGCGTCAGATTCTTGTCTTTGTTGGTATCCAACTGCGCATTGATATCGTTGATTTCCCGACGCTTGGTCTGGATCGACTGCGAATTGTTGGCATAAGTCGTGCCGATCTGCTGGTAAGCCTGTGCGAAAGCCTTGGTCTGCATGATCGCATCGGTCGTATCGAGGGTCGCAATGCCGGCTACTTGCGCCTGTGCGCTACCGCTGGCGAAAGCCGCGCCAGCCAAAAGCAAAGCCGCGATCGATTTGGAAATTTTGGTCATTAGAATTGAGTTCCTACGTTGAATGTAAAGAGTTTGGTGTCATCGCCGGGCTCTTTTAGCAGAGCCCGTGCTATATCGATCCTGAACGGACCGAAGGGAGAATTCCAGTTGACGCCGAAACCGACCGAAACGCGGGGTTTCCAGCTGTCACCAAAAAAGCGTTCCTCAAACTGCAATACGGGTACGCGCGCCGACCCGTCGGGGTTGGTCGCAACAGTCGTGGTTTCCAATGTCGGTGTGGTGCCCGACGTGTTCACCGTGTAGTAGAGTGGCTGGCTGGGTGTAGTCGCAGTTGCGGCTGATCTCTGCTGCACGGTCTGCAAGATCGGGGTCGTTACTTTGAAGACCGCACCTGCATCAACAAACACAGACGGACGCAGGCCGAGTTCCTTGGCACCGCTGCCGAGCGGAATTTGCAGCTCTGCACGTGCGAGATAATAAGCGCGGCCACCAATTGCGTCGTCCTGGATCTGCTTACGATCAAGGCGCGGCACATTGATCGGAACGCCATTTTCGATGGCTCCATCAAAGAAGATACGCTGTACGCGTGGGCCAACACCGCGGATATCGAAACCGCGAATTTGCGGTTCACCGAGGTAGAAACGGTCGGTCAGGCGGATATCATCGATTCCCGAAGCCACCGAACCACGATTCTCCAACGGATGGATATAGCCGCCTTCCGCCGACACCGAGAATACGAAGCCGCTGTCGGTCACCTTGAAGTGTTTATCTGCATTCAGGCTGGTACGGATATACTTCACGTCGCCACCAAGGCCCGCAAAATCCTGGCTGATGCTGAGGCTATGGCCGCGCGTCGGCCGCAGGCGGTTGTCCCGGGTATCGTACAGCAGTGTATAGCCAAGGGTCGACGTCAGACGCTTGCCAATTGCTTCGCAGAGGAAGCGACCTGCAAGAATAGGATCGCAACTGCTTGGCAGCGGACCAGTGCCGTCAGGATCGGAGAAGAAAAGGCTGCGGTCCAGCGAGATATCGTCATAGCTGATGCCGTAGCGCGCCTGAAAGTACAGGAATTCGGTTACCGGCACACCGGTACGGATCTGGAAGCCGGTGGTCGCCTGTTCGTAGGTGGTGTTGCGGTCATTGTTGAAGAAGTTGAAGCTCGAAAGGTCGCGGCGGAAAATGTCGCCCGACAGCGCGATCGAGCGGTCGAACAGATAAGGCTCGGTAAAGCCGATTTCCGCTGATTTCGAATAGCTGGAATAGGAAATGTTGGTACGCAGTTCCTGTCCCTTGCCGCGGAAGTTGCGCTGGGTGATCGAACCTTGGAAAATGAAGTTTTCGATCGACGAGAAACCAGCCGACAGCGAAAGTTCGCCGGTCGCCTTTTCTTCGACATTGGTGGTCAAGACGATACGGTCAGGCGCGCTACCCTGCTCCTGCTCGACCTCCAGGTCTTCCTGGAAATAACCCAGCGACTTGATGCGGTCGGTCGTGCGCTTCACCTGGATGCTGTTGAAAGCATCGCCTTCGTTGAGGCGGAACTCGCGGCGGATTACCTTGTCCTGGGTGATGGTATTGCCATTGATGTCGATGCGTTCGACAAAAACGCGCTCCGCCTCGGCGATGTCGAAAGTGATGCTCATCGTCAGAGCATCTTTGTCGCGATTGAACTGCGGATTCACTTCGGCGAAGGCATAACCAAACAAACCTGCACTTTCCTGCAGTCCTTCGACCGTGTCTTCCACCTGCTTGGCATTGTACCAGTCGCCCTGCTTCATCCGCAGATTGGCTGTCAGTGCTTCAGACTTAAAGTCGCGGATTTTGCTGTTTACCTTGACCTCACCAAACTTATAGCGCTCACCTTCTTCGACGACATAGGTGATGATGAAGTCTTTTTTGTCGGGTGTAAGTTCGGCGACAGCCGAAACGACGCGGAAATCCGCATAGCCTTCGGTCAGATAGAATTGGCGCAGTTTCTGCTGGTCGAATGCCAGGCGATCCGGATCATAGCTGGTGCCAGAGCTGAATATGCTGGTCAGGCGCGCTTGCTTGGTGACCATTTCCCCGCGCAGCTTGCCATCGGAAAACTTCTCGTTGCCGATGATGTTGATCTGACGGACTTTCGACTTTGGTCCCTCGGTGATTTCAAAGACGATATCGACGCGGTTCTGATCGAGCTGGACCAGTTTGGGTTCGACCTGCGCGGCAAAACGGCCCTGCCGTTTGTAGAGCTCGACGATGCGGGCAACGTCAGCACGAACCTTGGAACGCGAATAGATTTGGCGCGGTGCCAGTTTGATTTCGGGTTCGATCTTGTCGTTCTTGATGCGCTTATTGCCCTCAAGGATGATGCGGTTAATCACCGGGTTTTCGCGCACTTCAATCGTAACATCACCCGCATTGTTGCGGATGCTGACGTCGGCGAACAATTCGGTCGCGTACAAATCCTTGAGCGCCTGGTCGCCCGCTGCCTGTGTCCAGACCTGGCCGGTCCGCAGGCGGATATAGGAACGAACGGTATCCGCTTCGAGGCGCTGGGTTCCGGTAACGCTGATCGAACGGATCACATTTTCTTGCGTAGCGGCAGCAGGGGCATCCGCGGTTTGTGCCGCCGCTGGCATGGCCGTCAGCGAAACCATCACAGCCAGCATCGAGGCGCCGATCCACTTGGCGGAAACCGATGTTTTGCTCATAAATTCTCGACCTTCCCTTGGCCCCGCTGAACGGAAAATGTTGTTGCGCCCTTGCCCCATGCGCTGCTTTCAATCAAGCAATCTGTAGATTCTATCCACGTATCATTTGCCGAAAAGGCCGAATGACGCGAGATCGTTGAATGTCACCATCAACATGAAACTGACCAGAAAGGCAAATCCTGCGCGGAAAGCCCATTCCTGCATGATCGGCGTTGCTGGTCGACGACGGATCGCCTCGATCGCGTAGAGAAGGAGATGTCCACCATCGAGCATCGGAATTGGCAACAGATTGATGAACCCCAAGTTAATCGAAATCATCGCTGTCAGCCAAAGGAAAGCCGCAAATCCAAGGACAAACTGTTCGCCCGAAACCTTGGCTATCTTCAGCGGGCCACCAAGTTCGGAGACCGGCCGACGGCCCGAGATGATCTGCCCGGTGGTTTTGATAGTCAGCCGCACAATATCGGCGGTTTCCTTGGTCGCCAGCCAAGGCGCCTCCAAAATGCCTACTTCGCGGATTTCAGCCGGTGGTATAGGCAGTCCCAATACGCCACGGCGGTATTTGTTACCAAAACGGTCCACTTCTTCGACAACACCTATATGCGCGATTTCGGTGCGAATTTCGCCGTCGCGCTGATAGCGGATCGGGATGCGTTCATCGGGATGGATTGATATTTCCGTCGCCAGTTTTGGAAAGCTATCGACGGTAACGCCGTTGACCGCAAGAATACGGTCACCCGGTTGAAGCCCCATGCTTGCCGCAGCGGTTCCATTCGCGACGCTTTGTACGACAGGCGGATTGACCGCCTGACCATAATACCAGAGAAATCCGCTCAAGATCAGGATGGCGAGCAGGAAATTGACTGCAGGGCCTGCAAAGACAATCAAAGCGCGCTTCCACAGAGCTTTCGACTGGAAAGTGTGGCTACGTTCAACCTCGGGCAGCCTCTCCCAATTCTCATCGGGTTGGCTGGCAGGATTCATGTCACCGGCAAACTGCACATATCCACCAAGCGGTAGCGCACCAATGCGCCACAGCGTGCCGCGCTTATCCACCCTGCCCCACAATTGCGGGCCAAAACCGATGGAAAATTTGTCGGCTTTGACGCCAAACCAGCGACCTACCCAATAATGGCCAAGCTCATGGACTACCACCAGCGTTCCCAGCAACAGCAGGAAAGCAAAGACCGTGACCAGGATATGAGGAGATTCAAGCTGCATAGGATAGTTTTTCCATCAAGCCTTTTGCATATTCGCGCGCGGCTGCATCGATGCTGAACAAATGATCGAGGGTGTGGGGCGCATTGGGCGCGTAATCCGTTAAAGTTTCTTCAACGAGGCGGGCAATGTCGAGAAATCCGATGCGACCTGCCAGAAATGCCGCCACAGCAATTTCGTTGGCCGCGTTTAGGATTGCCGGTGCTGCCCCGCCTTGCTCCGCCGCTGCGCGTGCCAATCGCAGCGCGGGAAAACGGACCATATCCGGCGCCTCGAATTCCAATTTGGAAATCCGCGCGAGATCGAGCGGCTCGCTGTTGGTTTCGAGCCGTTCGGGCCAGGCAAGCGTGCTGGCAATAGGGATGCGCATGTCGGGTGAGCCCAACTGCGCCAACGTGGAGCGATCGACATATTCGACCATCGAATGGATCACCGATTGCGGGTGGACAACGATATCGAGCTTATCGAGGCCGACAGGGAACAGATGATGCGCCTCGATCAGTTCAAGGCCCTTGTTCATCATCGTGGCGCTGTCGACGCTGATCTTTGCGCCCATATCCCAATTGGGATGGGCCACGGCCTGCGCCGGCGTCACACCACTCATTTGTTCAAGGCTGAATGTCCGGAACGGCCCGCCGCTGGCAGTCAGCGTGATCTTGCGCACCTGATCGATGCGGCCGCCTGCGAGGCACTGGAAAATCGCGTTATGCTCACTATCGACTGGCAAAAGCGTGGCACCCGATCGCTCAACCGCAGCCATCATCAGGTCGCCAGCCGAAACCAGCGCTTCCTTGTTGGCCAGCGCCACGGTCTTGCCAGCATCGATTGCCGCCATTGTGGATGGAAGGCCGGCACAGCCGACAATCGCGGCCATCGTCCAGTCGGCACCCATTTGCGCTGCTTCAACCAGGGCATCGGCCCCGGCGGCAGTCCTGATATCCGTCCCATCCAATGCATCGCGCAGATCGCCGTATGCCCCCTCGTCTGCGACAACCGCAACGTCGGGTTTGAATTCGCGAGCTAATTTGGCAAGCTCCGCCGCATTGCCGTTCGCGGTCAATGCGACGAGACGATATTGGTCACGATGCTGGCGCACCAGATCAAGCGTCGAAAGACCGATCGATCCGGTTGCACCGAAGATGGACAGGGAACGTTGGCCGGTCATGAAAGCCGCCACACGCCTGCATCAAAGTGCACGACAGCTAGCAATATCGCGACGGCGAATAGTACGGCAAGCAAGCCATCGGCGCGGTCAAGCAACCCGCCATGCCCAGGAATGAGTGAGCCGGAATCTTTCACGCCCGCCCGGCGTTTCATCCAGCTTTCGAAAAAGTCGCCCGCTTGGGCAACGACGGCCAGTCCCGCGCCAACAAGCGGTTGCCAGATTGCGAACGCCTCAAAATGGCTACCGACTGCACTCGCCAATATCGCCGCTGCTAACATCCCGCCGGCAAGGCCAGACCAGGTCTTCGACGGGCTGATTTTCGGCGCGATTTTAGGGCCGCCAAATGTGCGCCCTGCGAAATAGGCCCCTGTATCGGTCGCGATAACAATGCCGATCACGGTAAGCACGAGATACATCTCGCTGATTTCTCGCAAAGCCACCAAATTGGCCGTTGCAAAGCCAATGTAAACTATTCCCCCCGCTGCCCAAAGCAAACGCCCGAACCCATCGCTGCGCAATTGCCACGCCAACCGGAACCATTCGCGCAATAAACCGACAGCAACAAGGATAACGAAAATGCGGAAAATCCATCCGCCAATCAAAATGGCCACGGTCGCTACCAGCATCATGGCAATGCCAGACAGGGTGCGAACACCAAGGTCCGAGCGAGGTTTCGTTATAGATTCCACGCCTTCACTCATCGCCCGCCATAGCGCCTTTCGCGCTTTCCGAACTCGGCCAGTGCGGTATCGAACTCCGCCGGGGTGAAATCGGGCCAAAGCGTATCGGTAAACCAAAGTTCGGCATAGGCCGCTTGCCAGAGCATGAAGTTCGACAGTCGCTGCTCGCCCGAAGTGCGGATGAGCAAATCAAGCGGTGGCATGTCTGCGGTGTCGAGATGGCGTTCGATTGCCTCTGCCGTGATCGCGCCCTCGCCCGCAGCAGCCTGTGCCGCGCGGACCAGTTCGTCTTGCGAACCATAGTTCAGCGCTACCGCCAAGGTCGTACGCTTGTTATGCGCGGTCCGCGCCAGCGCGTCCTCGATCATCTCGACAATGTCGGGGGCGAGAACTTTATAATTCCCGATAATCCTCAGCCGCACATCATTGGCCGCGAATTCTTCAATATCTGATTTGATAAAGGCCCGCAGCAGCCCCATCAGATCGTTGATCTCATCTTCCGGGCGCTTCCAGTTTTCGCTCGAAAAGGCATAGAGCGACAAGGCTTCCAGACCTGTCGTGGCCGCATGGCGCACTATCTCACGGACGACCTCGACACCCTTTTTGTGACCAAGCGCGCGCGGAAGGTGCTTTTTCTTTGCTTCTTTGAATCTCTTCTTTAATCTTACTACCGTTTGCACCAAGATCGGTCCACGGCTGATCTTTGTACAAGTCTAGTGGATGAGTAAGATTCATTTTTCTTATACTAGCAGG
>JALREL010000075.1 GCA_023262005.1 Sphingorhabdus sp.
ATTGGCGGGGTTGCCAGACCCGGGATCGTGCATCGCATCGACAAGGACACTTCGGGCCTGCTGGTAGTGGCTAAGACGGACGCTGCCCATGAAGGGCTCGCGCGGCAATTTGCCGATCATTCGATCGAACGCGCCTATTTCGCTATTGTTGCGGGGCACCCCATGCCCCCTGCCGGGACGGTGCACGGCGCGATTGCCCGTTCGACCGCCAACCGCAAGAAAATGGCGCTGGTCGATGACGGCCGCGGCAAACATGCGATCACCCATTACAAGACAATCGAACTGTTGAGCGGCTCGGCGCTGGTCGAATGCCGCCTCGAGACCGGGAGAACCCATCAGGTTCGCGTTCATATGTCGTCAATCGGCCATCCGCTATTGGGCGATCCCGTGTATGGACGCACGCCTCAGCGGCTTCGGCCGATCCTTAACCAGCTTCATTTCGCCCGGCAGGCACTGCACGCTGCAGTGTTGGGCCTTATCCACCCGGTTACGGGGGCAAAATTGCGCTTTGAGAGCAAGTTGCCCGCCGACATGGCCGGGCTGTTGGTCGAATTGAGGAGCTAAAGCACGGTTTGTGTGTTAGCATCTTAATCCATGTGGCCGCCGCCAGGGAACGCCTCTATAGGGTTCTCTAATGGGTGAGCCGACAACGAAAGGACGAATGAGTCAAATGTCCGAACCCGAACGCAAGTCCAATAGCAACGGCACAACCATGCCCACCCTCGGCGGGGAGCAGGGGTTGAACCGCTATCTGGCCGAGATCAAAAAATTCCCGGTGCTTACGGCTGAGCAGGAATACATGCTCGCCAAGCGCTTTTCCGAACACCAGGATCCGGAAGCGGCCAAGCAGCTGGTGACCAGCCACCTGCGGCTCGTGGCCAAGATCGCGATGGGCTATCGCGGCTATGGCCTGCCGGTGTCCGAGCTGATTGCCGAAGGCAACATCGGCCTGATGCAAGGCGTCAAGAAGTTTGAGCCAGATCGCGGCTTCCGCCTTGCCACCTACGCAATGTGGTGGATCAAGGCGTCGATGCAGGAATTCATCCTTCGTAGCTGGAGCCTGGTTAAGATCGGCACCACCGCCGCGCAGAAAAAGTTGTTCTTCAACCTCCGCCGCATGAAAAACAACATGCAGGCGTTTGAGGATGGCGATCTGCGGCCCGAAGATGTCGCGAAAATCTCGACCGACCTCGGCGTTTCGGAAAGCGAAGTCATCGAAATGAACCGTCGCATGGCGATGGGCGGCGACACCTCGCTGAACGTTTCCATGCGCGAGGATGGCGACGGCCAGTGGCAGGATTGGCTGGTCGACAGCGAACCCTTGCAGGATGAGCGTGTTGCCGAGGCGCAGGAAACCGACGTGCGCCACCATCTGCTGATGGAAGCGATGGACAGCCTCAACGAGCGCGAAAAGCATATTCTGACCGAGCGCCGCCTGATCGACGAGCCCAAGACGCTCGAAGAGTTGAGCCAGGAATATAATGTCAGCCGTGAACGCGTGCGCCAGATCGAGGTGCGTGCTTTCGAAAAGCTGCAAAAGGCGATGTTGCGCATTGCCAATGACAAACGGCTGCTCGCTACCATTTAAGGCAAGAGTAAAAATGGATGACGCGGCTACGGGCGCGCGCTAGCTAAGGCCATGGCCCAAGCAAAGCGTTCGCCCGTCGCCCGTTTCTCAGCCTTCCTTTTTCGTTGCCTGCTCTGGTACCTTGCAATCACCTTTGCACTGGTGCTGTTGTACCGCTTCGTACCGGTGCCAACGACGCTGACCATGTTGTTCGACAGCAATGGATCTGAACGCGACTGGGAGCCGCTTTCCAACATATCACCCAATCTGGTGCGCGCCGTAATCGCCGCCGAAGACGGCAAATTCTGCCAGCATAATGGCTTTGATACCGAAGCGATTGAAAAAGCCATACAGCGCAACCAGCAGGGCGGCCGCATCCGCGGCGGCTCCACCATCAGTCAGCAGACCGCGAAGAATGTGTTCCTGTGGCAAGGCAGCGGCTGGACTCGCTATGTCCGCAAAGTGCCGGAAGCGTATTTCACCTTTCTGATCGAAACCTTTTGGGGAAAGCGGCGCATCATGGAGGTGTATCTGAACGTCGCGGAGACTGGAATCGGCACTTATGGCGCGGAATCCGGGGCACAACGCTATTTCAAGAAAAGCGCCTCGAAACTCTCGCGAATGGAGGCCGCGCGCATGGCAGCCGCCCTGCCCTTACCCAAAAAGCGCGCCGTGAATGGCGCCAGCGGCTTCACCCGTCGTTATGGCAACCGGATCGCTTCGCGCATCAATATCGTAAAGCGCGACGGGCTGGATAGCTGCATCTACCAATGAAAAGGGGCGGAGCCTTTCGGCCCCGCCCCTGATTTCACTAAGCTGGCCTACTATTAGAAGTCGTACGATACGCCCAGCTTGATGCGCCATACCGACGAGCTGACGTTGATGAAGTTGTCGCTGTCAAATGAAGTCAAGCCGGCAGCGCTCGAGAAGATATAGCGTCCCTGCGCATCGACACCCGAGACCGTTGCAAGATCCTGGCGACCGCCAAAATCGCGACGGCGCTGAACGTTCCAACCTGAGTCAAGCATGTTCAGGAAGTTATCGAATGCTGCATAGACTCGAATCTTGTCTTCCTTGCCGAAGAAACGACCCGGTCCGGGCAGTTCCTGCGAGAAGGAGAGATCCATGTCGTAATACCAGTTGTTCGAGCATGTGTTACGCGGGATCGAACGACCGATATACTTCTTTGCACAACCGAGGCCGTTAGCGAAGTCGACCAGCGATTGAACCGCCGCCATATTCGACGTCGGTGCAACATTGGGATCGGTCACGCCAGTCGGCAGATAGATCAGCGCGTTATCGGTGCCCGAGGCGTTGTCGTTGAACACGCTGCCACCGCTGAAGGTCAGGCTGTAAGGGCGACCCGAACGTGCAACAAAGGTAAGGCCAAAGCGGGTTGCATAGTCCCCAAAGAACTCTTCCTTGAAGCTGGTGTTAAACGTGATGTTGTGGCGGCTGTTATAGAAACCGCGCGACGGAGCGGGATTCTGACGATCGAAAGCAGCCGAAATATCGTAGTTCGAACCAGCGGTCGAGCTATACATGTTGCGGCGATCTTGGCTGTCCGAGAAGGCATAGCCAACGCTTACGAAAGTCGAACCACCCGAGGTGAAGACACCGCCGTTGAAGTATTTGGACAACAGCATCGAAGCGTTGTGGCTGCGGAAGCTGCCGGCATTGGTCAGCATCAGTTCGTCTTCACGTGCGGTGGTGAAGCAGGCTGCGTTGACACCTGTGAAGGTTGGAGTCGGATCAGCCGAAACGAACTTCGCCGTACAACCAGCATTGCTGGGGTCAATCGTCACATAGATCGGGCGACCATCAACGGTGAAGCTTGCACGACCGCTGCGGAATTCCGGAACCTGCGACAGATCAACGACGGTGAACGGGTTCTTGTACTTGCTGTAGATGTAATCGAGCGAGAGATTCCATCCGCTGAAGAAACCGGATTCAGTGAAGTTCAGTTCAGAATTGAAGCCGAAGTTCGCACGAAGCACCGAAGGCATTTTGATGTCGGTATCAATCGACTGTGTGAAACCGAGACCACGGTTAGCCGAGTCGATTGCTGCCTGACGGAAGCAGCTGGGAACGCCGGTGAAGCTGCCGCCGGTTACGACGTCAATCTGGCCTGCAGGGCATCCCGCAGCTTGGGTGGTGCCTAGTGCAAATCCGCTACCGTCGTTCTGGAAGGCATTGCCGAACCAGACCAACGGGTCGCCACCAGAGAAGATGCCCACGCCTGCACGAACCTGTGCACGCGAAAAGACAGCGAAATCGCCCATGTCATAAGTCAGCGCAACACGCGGCATGATAATCGGAGGCAGATTGCTAAAGCCGGTGTTATTGCCGAAGCCATAACGGGTGAAGAAGTTGGGGTTGAATGCCGGTGCACCACCGTCATACCAATCTGCGCGTACGCCGATTACTGCGCTCAATGCGTCGGTAACTTGCCAATCATCTTGGGCGAAGATCGAGTAGATGCTGCGGTTGAACTTTGCAGCGGCATCATTGACATCGCCGGTCTGCGAGAAGTTTCCGAATGCGCCTTCGGTTGCTCCGCTTACCACGTTGGCAGGCGTGGTCGAAGTTTGGTTGTTACCGGTACCCGGAGAGAGCAAACCCGCTTCCAGATCAGTTGCGTTGCGGAATACGAGAGTACCAGTTGCGTTCTGGACGAACAGGTTAAACAGGTTCGCACGGTTCAACTCCGCACCGAACTTGATCTGGTGGTCGCCCATGTCGAGCTTTGCAACGGCGCGATACTGTTCGAGTGTCGTCCGAAGGTCGTTTGCAGAGCGCGAGTTGCCCGGTCCGGCGAGAACGGTGCCATCCACGGTCGGCGAAGGATTGTCGATACCTACGATGATACGAGGAATCGGGTTGTCCGACTGCGCTTCACCACCACCGAACGGATCCTGGAGATCCTGTACTTCCGAACGCGAGAAACGCAGTTCGGTCGAAAGAACATCCGACCATTGCGAATAGAGACGACCCGAATAGTAGTTGGACTTGGTTCCCGACAGGTAGAAAGTGTTCTGCCCGATTGCTTGCGGCGAGTTGCCGGTGAACAGGTCATCGGTACGCAGGGTCGATTCATTCAACTTCTGGTAGGTCGCTTCCAGACGGTGATCGTCAGTGATCTGCCAGTCAGCGCGCGCAAAATAGCGGTCATTCTTATACGGACGGCTGGTGACCAGATCGCCGGTATCAATCTTGTATACGCGGTTCAGGATTTCACGGATGCGGTTGAATTCGGCAACCGGAACGCCGGCCATCGAGTTGGCATAACCGGCGCCCGCAGGACCATCATCCTGGGACTGGCCTGCACGCTGATTCTCATAGGCACCGAAGATGAACAACTTGTCCTTGATGATAGGTCCACCGAGGTAAACACCCCAACGCTTGTCGGGCTTGATCGGCGCAACAACACGGCTGGTTTTGGTGTAGCTGTCGAAAACATCGTCAGCACGAAGGTCGTTGTTCGAAAATTCGTAGAATCCGCCGAACTTGTAATCGTTGGTGCCCGACTTGGTCACAACGTTGATAGCGCAACCGGTGAACTGGCCGTAATCGACATCGAAAGGCGCAAATTGAACCTGCGATTCACGGATGGCCGCATAAGGCAGCGGGGTTGAGCTGCGCGACGAGAAACCGGTGTCGTTCAAGCCGTAAACGTCGCCTTGGCTGATACCGTCAACGGTAAATGCGTTGCCGCGGTCGTTACCACCAAGGCACGAAATGCGATCCTGCCCCGAACCGGTGTCATCGCGGTCAAGGCTTACGCGCGGGTCGATACGAATGACATCACGAACGTCGCGGTTGAAGGTAGGAGCTGTTTCGAGCACTTCGGTCGTAAAGCTCTGGCCGGGGCCGACTGCCAGCTGTGTGGCCTGCACGCGTGATCCGGTAACGACGATTTCACCGGCACCTGATGCAAGAGTGAAAGTCAGGCTGGTGTTACCTTGCAGCGTGGTGTTGATGCCTTCAGCTGACTGGCCTTCAAAACCCGATGCATTTGCCGA
>JALREL010000096.1 GCA_023262005.1 Sphingorhabdus sp.
CTTGCGTTCGCGCCGTTTGATGCGCTGTGGTTCGCGTGCCATTTTGCTCTATCCTGTCTGTATCTGGGAAAAGCTGCGGAGACCCGCGCTTACTTCTTCTTACCGGCGATGGGCTTCGCCTTGCCCTTGCGGGTGCGCGCATTGGTGTGCGTGCGCTGGCCGCGGACAGGAAGACCCTTACGATGACGCAGGCCGCGATAGCATGCGAGGTCCATCAAACGCTTGATGTTCATCGCAGTGTTACGGCGAAGGTCACCTTCGACGGTGTGGTCGGCGTCGATCGTTTCACGGATCTTCAGGACTTCGGCGTCCGAAAGATCCTGCACCCGGCGGGTGTGATCGATTCCCAGTTTGTCGGCAATTTCGACCGCCTTGGTGCGGCCAATGCCATGGATGTAGGTGAGCGCAATGATAACGCGCTTGTTTGTAGGTAGGTTAACCCCGGCAATACGTGCCAATTTCTTGCTCCTTGCTCCACAGGGTCCGGTTAGGAACCCTATCTCAACGCGAAAGTGATGGGCCGACAACGCAGAAAAAACCAGCGGGCGCAAAAAAGCGCTGCTGGTTTTACCAGTGTTTCGGATGCACTCCCTTTACGGTGAGTCGGAGCAGGTGTCAAGCCGCGCTCCGCCGTCGTCCTTCATGCTCAACCACTGCCCTTGGTGCGCGTCTTGCCGGCGACTGCATTGTCCTCGATGAACTGGATGATCTTGGTTGCGATATCCTTGTTCGTCGCCTTTTCGATGCCTTCAAGGCCAGGCGAGCTGTTCACTTCCATGATCACCGGGCCGTGGTTGGATCGCAGCATATCCACACCTGCGACATTGAGGCCTAGCGCCCGTGCCGCGCGAACCGCGGTCGAACGCTCTTCGGGAGTAATCTTGATGGCGCTCGCCGTTCCGCCGCGGTGCAGGTTTGACCGGAAGTCGCCTTCGGCACCCTGCCGTTCCATCGCCGCGACCACCTTGTTGCCGATGACGAATGCGCGGATGTCGCTGCCTTTCGCTTCCTTGATGAATTCCTGAACCAGGATGTTCACATTGGCCCCGCGAAACGCCTCAATCACCGAACGTGCGCTATTCTCGGTTTCGGCCAAGACCACTCCGATGCCCTGCGTTCCTTCGAGCAGCTTGATGACGACCGGCGCACCGCCGACCATCTGGATGACTTCACCCGTCTGGCGCGGATCATGGGCGAATGCCGTCACCGGCAGTCCCAGCCCCTTGCGCGCCAAAATCTGCAGGCTGCGCAGCTTGTCGCGTGAACGTCCGATCGCGACGCTTTCGTTGAGCGGCCAGATCTTCATCATCTCAAACTGGCGCAGCACAGCCAGCCCGTAAAAGGTAACCGACGCGCCGATGCGCGGGATTACCGCATCATAGCGCTTGATCTTTTCGCCCTGGTAGAACGCCTCTGGTCGGTGCGAGGTGATGTTCATCGTCACCCGCAGCGTGTTCAATATATCGATTTCATGCCCCCGCGCCCGTGCCGCTTCGGCAAGGCGTTGGTGCGAATAAAGCCCGGCGTTACGCGCGAGCATTGCGATCTTCATCTTTCCTCCGACGGTGCGGGCTTTCCCAGCACCCATTTACGTCCGCTGTTCACGACCAGCAGGCCGCGGCGCAATGCCCGTCGCCCAACAAGGACGGGAAAGGCCATCGACCGGCGGTTCGCCAGCGTCAGCTGTGATTTCCAGCATAATCTGCCGAGGCAGATTTGCGTTTCTATGACAAAGCGATGTTGCCGCTCTCCGTTCGAACTGCGCACCTGCCGCCGATCCACCAATGGGGCTTCGAAACGGCGAGGCTTGTCTCCCGGAAAAGGGCGAAACCAGAATTCAACCCATTCCTTGCCGTCTTTTTCAAACGGCCTGACACGGGTTGCATGGATTGACGAGGTAGCGGCACCCGTATCCATTTTCGCATGGATTGCGGCGAGCCCCAGCCCCGGCAAGTCGACCAGTTCGCACCAGCCGATTTCAGCCTTTGCACGCACCGGTTTTTTGCGCCGCAAGCGGGGCATAGCAGAAGGTGCGTGCATCGCGCGGTTTATTCTGGCTGTTCTGAACTTCCGGAGTCATCCGGCTCAACCTTTTCAGGTTCCCCCGCTTTCTCCGGTTCAATTTCGTTGACCGTTGCCTCAAGGTCGGTTGCCTTTTCCGGTTTCGTGGCATCGGCACCGTCTTCGCCCGCCGGCTTTGCGGCCGTATCATTGCCCACGACCTTGCCCAACGGCTTGATCAGCCGTTCAAACTGGTCGCGCAGCATTCCGTCCGCTGCGGGAGCAATGTCTGCAGTCTTGAAGCGCATATAGCCGCCGACAACATAGGAAAAGCTGATGCGGGTACCTGCACCATTCTTCAGCGGTTCCATGGCGATGGTCAGTGTTGCATTGACGGCCTCTGCCTGGAACGGGCCCAGTCCGCCGGTCATCCGCAAAACCTTCGCGGGTTGCGCGAATATCACCCGCATGTGTTCGACACTACCTTTGGTGACGAACTTGCCGTCCTTGTCCTTTTCCTGGAACAGTTCGCAGAAGCAGCCGCCTGCCTGCGGATCGATGTAGAAGCCTTCGGTGCTGCCAGACCAACTATGCGCCGGATTCCACCAGTCCTTCGGGGCAAGCAGGCGCTTCCAAACATCCTCCGGTTTGGCCAGTACATCGGCGGCGTGGAGGGTGGAGAAGCCTTGCTCAGTCAGGGTCTTGACCTCTGCTTGTGCAGGAGCCGCGAACAGCGCCAGCGATGTGGCGCCCATTGCTATATATTTGATCATGCGCCTTGATAGCCGTGCAGTCCCCTGCTCCGCAATGCGGATTGCAATAGGGGCTGAGGCTTAGCCTAAAATAGCTGCGATTGCCTTAGTCACATCGTCGATATCGGCCATGCCATCAACCTTGCTTACCAATCCGCGCGCTTCATAGATCGGCAGGATCGGTTGGGTCTTGGCGCGATATTCGGCCATGCGGGTGCGCACGGTTTC
>JALREL010000131.1 GCA_023262005.1 Sphingorhabdus sp.
GATCAGTGATTTATCCAGCCGGTCGAGCGCGGCATAGAGCGGCAGCACCATGAAAGGCAGGTGGACGTAAACCAGCCCGAGCACCACCGCGAAATTATTATAGAGCAGTTGCACAGGCGTCCATGCCTCAAGCGGTTGCATGCCAACCAGCGTGCGCAGCCAGCTTGCCCCCTCCCACAACGCACCCAGCCCTTTATTGGCGTAGCCGTTGGTACCCATCAGCATCATCAGCGCATAGGTGCGGATCAACAGGTTGGTCCAGAAGGGCAGCATGATGCCAAGCAGCAGCCAGGGCCGCCATTTGGGCGAGGCAAAGGTAATCGCCATCGCCACCGGGAAGCCGATAATGAGGCAAATCAGCGTCACCAGCGCGGCGACCGCCAGCGATTTCAGGAATATCGATAGATACAGCCATTCGGTGGCGCGTTTGTAATTCTCAAGCGTGCCCGAAATGGCGATATCGGCTGGCCCGGCATTTTCGCCAAAGCTGTAAAGCCAGACAATCGCCATCGGTATGAGGAAGAAAAGCAGCAGCCAGAAAAGCGGCGCGCCCGCAATCGCTGCGAACGGCCGCTTATGCTGTTTCCAATCCTGTAGCCCCCCTGCCACGGATCAGGCGGCCCGCACGCGGGTGAAGGCCTCCTCATATTTCGCCTGAAGTTCAGGATTGAACTTCGCATATTCGCACTTGGCGAGCACATCCGCTGGCGGGAAGATGACCGGATTATTCTTGTAATCATCGGGCATCAGCGCCTTGGCGGCGTTATTGGGCGTCGGGTAAAGAATGGTTTCGGTGATCTTCTTGCCTGCCTCTGCATCAAGCAGATAGTTGATGAAGGCATGCGCATTTTTGGGGCGCGGCGCGCCTTTGGGAATGCAGAGATTGTCCGAATTGAGCTGGCTGCCTTCCTTGGGAATGACAAAGCCGATATCCTCATCCTCGACCATCGCCTGCGCGATATCGCCATTATACTCGAGCACGACATCAACCTCGCCCTTCAGCAGCAGGTCCTGGCCATTATCCTCGTGGAAGGCCTTGATGTTGGGCTTTTGCTTGATCATCATCGCTTCGATGGTCTTAATATCGGCCTCGGTCAGGCCGTTGACCGACTTGCCAAGATATTTGCCATAGAGACGGAACATGTCGCCCGCTTCCGAAAGAACGGCAATGCGGCCCTTATATTCGTCGCTGTCGAACAGCACTTTCCAGCTATCGGGCGTGCCCTTCACCTTCGACTTGCGATAGCCGATGCCAAGCGACAGCCAGGTGTAAGGCATCGAATATTTGCGCTTCGGATCATAGGGTACATCCTTGAACTCGGGCGCGACATTCTTCTCGAAATTCGGGATTTGCGCGAAATCGAGCGGCATCAGCATGTCGGCAGCGGCCATGCGCTCGACAAAGTCATTCGACGGCACAATCACGTCATAGCCAGGATTGCCGGCCTTCAGCTTGGCAAACAGCTCGTCATTGCTGGCGAACAGCGTCATGTTGACATCAACGCCGCTGGCACCCTTGAAATCCTCCAGCGTGGTTTCGCCGATATAGGTATCCCAATTGTAGAAGTTCAGCTTGGCTTCCTCACCATTGGCGAGCTTCTTTGCTTCCTTCTCTCCGCATCCTGCAAGTGCGCCTGTAAAGGTCAAGCCAACAGCGGCGACCCCCATCCCCTTCAACAGCGACCGACGGTTCTGTGCGTTATCCAACAGCGTCTTGAAATCCATGGCTTTACTCCACCTTTTTATGCGTTCCCTCGATTCCGGAGACTGACGCAAAAGTGGCGAATTTCAAGCCATTTTTTTGGATTTAGGCGTTTCTTAAATACCAGTCATAATCAAGACGGGGGACTTCGCTGAAATAGCGGTCCTGCTCGACGCGTTTGACGATTGAATACATGTCCACGAAGCGTTCGCCCAGATAGTCGCGCATGATGCTGGAGGCATGGAAACGGTCGACTGCAGCAAACCAGTTGCTCGGCGGTTTGTCATCGCCCGAGCTGTCGCGATCATAGCCATTGCCGACCACCGCAGGGCCGGGATCGGTCTGGTTCGCCATGCCATGATGCATGCCTGCGAGCACGGCAGCGACTGCAAGATAGGGGTTGGCATCGGCCCCACATGCGCGGTGTTCGACATGGCGGGTCTTGGGCGCACCTGCCGGAATGCGGAACGAAACGGTGCGGTTGTTCACACCCCAGGTTGGAGCAACCGGCGCATAGCTGTTCGCTTTGAAACGGCGATAGCTGTTGGCATTGGGCGCAAACAGCGCGAAGCTATCCCCCACATTTGCAATCATCCCGCCGATGGCGTGGCGCAGCGCATCGGTGCCCTCGGGATCTTCGCTGGCGAAGATATTGTTACCATCGGCATCGTTGACCGAAACATGGATGTGCATGCCGCTGCCCGCCTGATCGGCAAAGGGCTTGGCCATGAAGGTGGCTTCCAGCCCATGGCGCTGGGCGGTTGCCTTCACTAGGCGCTTGTACATGATTGCGTCGTCACAGGCGCGCAGCACATCGGGCTTGTAGCACAGCGTGAGCTCGAACTGCCCCGGAGCGAATTCCGAAATCGCGCTTTCGAGCGGGAGCCCCTGCGCATCGCAAAAGGCGTAGAGATCATCGAAAAATGGACGGAAATCTTCAATCTCGCGCAGGCCATAGACCTCTACATTGCGCGGGCGATCCTTGCTGTAGCCCGGTGCTGCAGGGCGGATTAGTCCGTCGCGAGTCCGTTTCGGATCGACCAGATAGAATTCCAATTCGACCGCGACCGCAGGTACCAAGCCCTGCTCCGCATAGCGATCCACGACCCGCCCGAGCACATGGCGCGGATCAAGGTCGTGCGGGGTGCCGTCGAGTTCGTAGAAATCGACCAGGAATTGCGCGGCATTCTCCCCGGCCCAAGGCGTTTTGACCAGCGTGCCGGGCACCGGCTTCATCGATCGGTCAGCATCGCCATCTTCCCAGACAAGGCCAGTTTCGACCGTATCCTGCCCGGTGATATCCACCACCGTGATCGATCCCGGAAACATCCGTCCGGTTTCGTATACGGCAATCACCTCATGCTGGCGCAACCGTTTGCCACGGGGCACGCCGCCCATATCGGTGTAGATCATGTCGATCGCATCGATATGCGGATTGGCCGCGAAAAACGCTTCCGCTTCGCTCTTCGGCGCGATCACGGCCGAGGATTTGGGATGATGGCTCAACTTTATTACTCCAGAAATTCGGTTACCGCGGCGTCGAGTATATGCACCAACCGGTCAACCTGCCCCTCTTGCGTTGCAGGCGACAGCAACATCATATTATGAAACGGCGCAAGCAAAATGCCGCGATTGGCGAGATAGAGGTGGATTGCCGCCTCCAACTTGGGATGCATCGCAGCGCGTGCTTCGCTGCCATTGGTTGACGGGCGATCCGCGCAAACAAACTCCACCCGTGCACCCACATTCACCACATGCCAGGGCAGCCGGTGGGTTTCGATGACGCTTTCGATGCCCTTCACCAATCGTCGTGCCAGTTCGAGCATGTGACGATAGGCATCATGAGTGATAACCTTGCCGACCATCGCATGCATCGCCGCAATCGCCAGCGCATTTGCCGATAGCGTAGTGCCGATGCCGCTATGGCCGCTCGGCCTGCTGGCATTGAGTTTCGCCATGCGTTCAGCAATCTCATCGCTGAACCCGTAAACAGCGGTCGAGATGCCCCCGCCAATCGACTTGCCGATCACCATCATGTCCGGTTTCGGGCCAAAGGCATTGCTGTGCCCGCCATAACCGGAGGAAATGGTATGCGTTTCATCGAACACCAATATTGTGCCGGTTTCGCTGCACAGCCGGCGCAACGCGTCGAGATAACCGGGGGCATCGCGCACCATCCCGACATTGGTCATTACCGGTTCGGCAAGCACACAGGCAATGTCACCGCGTTTCAGTGTGCTTTCGAGAGCTTCGAGGTCGTTGAACTCAATCACCGAGGTGGTCGGCAGGATATCGTGCACTTGCCCGATCAGGCTGGCGCGCATTTTCGATTCCCAACCGGAAGGATGGGCGCGCAGGTCGACAAACACATCGTCGACGGCTCCATGATAACAGCCATTGAAGATCAGGATTTTCTTGCGCCCGGTAATCCCGCGGCACCAGCGGATCACAGCCCGGTTTGCTTCGCTCGCTGTGGTCGTAACCTGCCAGCGCGGCAGGCCAAACATCCTGGCCAGCATCTCACCCAGTTCAACGCCTTTTTCGGTGGGGAGCATATAGCTGAGCCCCTCGCCCGCCTGCTTCGCAATCGCATCAGCCAGCGGCTTGGGCGAGTGGCCGAACATGCTGGCGGTATCGCCAAGGCAGAAATCATCGAGCTTGCGTCCATCAACCGTGGTCAGCACAGCGCCCTGCGCATGGGCGGCGACCAGCGGTGCGGGGCTTGGCCAATCGAGCATCCAGTGAAAGGGAACACCCTGAAACCAGTTGGTCGATGCCTGCTGGGCAAGCGTCAGCGATTTGGGGTTGGCCGCACGAAAGGAAGCGGCTTCACGCGCAGCAATCCTGTCGATGGAAGCGTCTGTAATCATAGGCGATCCCTTAGCGCGTACCAAAGCAATCCCAAAGTGGCGAGTGGCCGCGCGAAGAGCCGTCCGCCAGGAAAGGGCCGCTGCGGCAGGTTTGCAAAGACATCGAACCGCTCCATCGTCCCGCTAACCGCTTCGGCCAGCAATTCCCCAGCCAGCGTCGTGACGAGCGCGCCATGTCCGGAAAAGCCGTGCGCGAAGAAGACATCCCCCTTGCGCCCCATATGCGGCAGCCGGTTCATGGTTACCCCCACTGCGCCACCCCAGGCATAGTCGATCGGTGTTTCAGCCAGCGAAGGGAACACGTCGACAATATGCTTGCGCACAAAGGCAGCAATATCGGCAGGCGGCGTCTGTACATATTTTTCGCCGCCACCGAAGATCAGGCGCTTGTCGGCGGAAAGGCGGAAATAGTTGAGGACGAAGCGGCTGTCGGCAACGGCAGCATCGCTAGGCAAAAGGCTGTCGGCATCAGGCAGCGGTGCCGTCGCGATGTTATAATTCATGATCGGAACAGTGTAGCCGCCCAATGCACGATCCAGATCGCCCATCCAATTGTCTGCCGCAAGCAGGATGGACTGCGCCGTCGCAATTCCATTAGCCGTGTAGGCGTGATTTCCGGCAATCTCTAAAACGGGGCTGTGCTCGAATATCGCGACACCTGCGTCCAACGCCGCCTTTGCCAAGCCGAGTGTATAGTTCAAAGGATGGAAATGCCCGCCTTGGCGGTCGTAAATCCCACCATGATAGCCGCCACCATTGATATGCCTGCCCATATCCTTTGGGTCGACGATTTCGCTTTCCCAGCCAAATTCCTTGGCGAGGAATTCGGCGTCGCGCTGCATCGCGCGATAATGATCTGGCTTGAATGCTGCCTCTAAATGGCCTGCCTTCAGGTCGCATTGGATGACATGCTTGGCGATCCGGCTTTTCACGCGTTCAACCGCGCCATAAGCGAGATCGTAAATCGCTTGCGCGCGTTCGCGGCCGAATTCTTGGTCAATCTCTCGCATCGACCAGCGCAAGCCGGGAATCAATTGGCCGCCATTGCGCCCCGACGCCCCGAAACCGATCGAATGCGCTTCGAACAACGCAACCTTCAGCCCCTTTTCGGCGCACGCAAGGGCAGCCGACAGACCCGTGAAGCCGCCGCCGATAACGGCTACGTCAAAGCTTTCATCACCCGAGAAAGCAGGCCGACGCTCCCAAACGTTGGCGGTCGCACGGTAATAGCTGCTTGCCAATGGGTCGGGCATCACACCCTCAACAGCAGGTGCTCGCGCTCCCAGCTTGAAACCACCGACTGGTAGTTGAAAAGCTCATGGTCTTTCACTGCATAATAGATGTCGAAGAAATCCTCACCGAGGATATTGCGCACCGGTTTGCAGCTGGAGAAACGATCAAGCGCCGCCTCAAGCGTACGCGGCAAAGTGCGGGCGCGGTTATAGGCGCTGCCTTCGATTGGCTTGGGCGGCTGCAGCCGTTCGACCATTCCCACATAACCGCATACCAGCGACGCCGCGATCGCCAGATAGGGGTTTGAATCGGCACCCGGCAAGCGGTTCTCAACGCGGCGGTTGTTGCGATCAGAAACCGGGACACGGAAACCGCAGCTGCGGTTATCAACGCCCCACTGTACGTTAATGGGCGCGGCACTATCCGGCCGCATCCGGCGGAAACTGTTCACATTGGGCGCCCAGAGCGGCGCGACCTGCGGCATATAGCGGGCAAGACCCGCAATGAAGCTTTTGAACAAGGCGCTATCGCGGCCATTGGCATTGGCGAACAGGTTCTTGCCCGTTGCCGAATCCACAACCGATTGGTGGATGTGCATCGCACTGCCCGGCTGCCCGGCCATTGGGTTTGCCATGAAGGTTGCATAAACCCCATGCTGGCGTGCGACATTGCGCACCACCCGTTTGAACAGGAATACCGAGTCTGCAAGCGCGAGCGGATCGCCATGGATGAAATTCACCTCAAGCTGGGCCGCCCCCATTTCGTGGATCATCGTATCGATATCGAGCCCCATCAGCTCGCAATCGTCATAGATATGGTCGATGATCGCTTCATATTCGTTCATCGCCTCCAGCCCGTAAGGCTGGCTCGCGGTTTCGGCGCGGCCGCTTGAACCTGTCGGCGGTACCAACGGGAAGTCGGGGTCGACATTCTGGCTGACGAGGTAGAATTCCACCTCGGGCGCGATGATAGGTTTCCAGCCCTTTTCCTCATAAAGCCGCAGGACTTTCTTGAGGATGGCGCGCGGCGCCAGCTCAACCTCCGTGCCATCACCATGATAGGCATCGGCGATGACAAACGCGGTCGGGGATTTGAACCCCGGCGCGATGCAAATCGTCTCCGGATCGGCGATCAGGGTCTTATCCGGGTCCTTGTCCCAGATATCAGCGATATCTTCCGGATAGTCACCATCGATCGTGCAAATGAAGACGCTGCCGGGGATACGGAGCGACTTGTCACGGACCGAAGAGAGAAACTTTTTTGCGGGCAAAACCTTGCCGCGTTGCACCCCGTTGATGTCGGGTACGATACATTCGACTTCGTCGATATTATGTTCGGCGATCCAGCTCGCCAGATTGACAGACATTGTTTTTCACCGGTTTAGGGCCGGAAACTGGCCTGCCACATAAAGTCATGCCGGGCTTGAACAGTCAAGCCCGGCATGCAAATTGGCCTCCCTCTGAGAGGGAATTTCAGCTTAGAAGCCGAAGGCGATAGAGAATACGACGCCGGCTTTCGAGTCCTTGAACGCAAAGGTCGAACGACGGTCGGTATCGACATAGGCTACGCCGAGCGTGAAGCCCTTGACCGCTGCGGAAGCACCGAGCGACCAATCCAGCTTGCTGCTGCCGCCCGAGAAAGCGCCGTCCTCAAGACCGACCGAGCCAGTGATGGTGATCGGCGAATCCGGAATGGCAATCGCTGCGTTGGTCGCGACATAGATGTTGTCCGAGTTGCCGGTGTTGTCCTGGCTCGGAACATAGCTCAGCTGACCGCCAATGGTTGCCGGTCCGACGGTGGTGCCGAGCTTGCCGGTGAATTCGATATAGTTGAACGACGACACGCCCGGATACAGATAGTAGGTTGCACCGATGTCATAGGTGACGGTGTCACCGCCAGCAAAGCCGGCGTAGAGATCGACTTCAACATCTTCACCCGGGTTTTCGGCGAGGTTTGAGCCCCAAACGCCAACATAAAGTCCTGACTCATGCTTGACGGTCAGATAGGGCTGGACCGCAAAATCCTTGTCCGACAGCGAAACACCGCGGAAACGATAGTCGGAAACAACGGCAACACCACCCGAAACGGTGAACGGGCCTTCAGCTTCTTCTGCCGCTTCGTCTTGTGCGAATGCCGGCGCAGCTGCCGACATGCTGCCCATGACGACGCAGGCTGCTGCCAGCTTGAAAATTGACTTACGCATATTTTTGACCTTTCTTCACTTAAACTCGCTGACAGCGGACGCGTAGGCCCCTGCCCCCTAGATGGCTGTTCTTTCCCGCGAGTTCTGCCAGCTTCCTGTTTTGATATGGTTAATGGCGCTGCCAGTGTGCAGGTGCACAAAAACAGCAAGCCGCATGGCAATCAAGCAATTTTATGTCTGCAACATTGTCCTTTTTATAAGTTGTGGCATATCGGTCACAGTAGGATGGTGCCGGTGGGTACCCAGCAAGGACCGAATTGATGCGTGAAAACGACCCGCTTGCGGCATTCTGGATGCCCTTCACTGCCAATCGAGCTTATAAGGCACACCCGCGCCAACTGGCTGCGGCGAAGGACATGTATTATTGGGATGTCGCCGGGAACCGCATTCTCGATGGCACTTCGGGCTTGTGGTGCAGCAATGCCGGACATTGCCGCGCTCCGATTGTAAACGCCATTTCCAAGACCGCGGCTTCGATGGATTTTGGGCCGACATTCCAACTCGGCCATCCGCTTGCGTTCGAACTGGCCAGCCGCGTTGCCGAACTAATGCCCGACGGGCTGGATCGAATCTTTTTTACCAACTCTGGCAGCGAGTCTGTCGATACGGCGCTCAAAATAGCGCTGGCAGCACAGCGCGCACGCGGCCAAGGCACGCGCACCCGATTGATCGGGCGCGAGCGCGGCTATCACGGTACCGGCTTTGGCGGGATTTCGGTTGGCGGTATAGTCAACAATCGCCGCTGGTGGCAGGGCCTTCCGGGGGTGGACCATTTGCCGCACACCCACGACCTGTCCAGGAACGCCTTTTCGAAGGGCTTTCCGCAGCATGGTGCCGAACTGGCAGACGATCTGGAGCGGCTGGTTGCCCTGCACGGGGCCGAAACCATCGCCGCCGTCATTGTGGAGCCTATGGCCGGCTCAACCGGTGTACTGATACCGCCGGTCGGTTACCTGCAACGGCTGCGCGATATCTGCACCAAGCATGGCATCATCCTAATCTTCGACGAAGTCATCACCGCCTATGGCCGTGTGGGCGGAGCCACCGCGAGCGGCACCTGGGGTGTCACGCCCGATATCATCACCATGGCCAAGGGCCTTACCAATGCTGCGGTTCCCATGGGTGCGGTGGCAGTGCACCATTCGATCCATGACGATGTCGTGAACAACGCGGCGGATGGTATCGAGCTGTTCCACGGCTATACCTATTCAGGCCATCCGGTCGCCTGCGCCGCCGGGATAGCCACGCTCGATCTCTATCGCGATGAAGGCCTTTTCCAGAAAGCAGAGGAATTGGGCAGCTATTGGGCGGATGCAGCGCACAGCCTGAAAGGCAAAGCCCATGTCATCGACATAAGGACGATCGGCCTCGTCGCGGGAATCGAACTGGAACCACGCGCTGGCGCACCGACCAAACGCGCGACCGAATTGTTCCACGCCTGCTTCGACAATGGGCTCCTCGTTCGCGCCACGGGCGACATATTGGCGCTAAGTCCTCCACTGATAATGGAAAAATCCCATATAGACGAAATGTTCGGAAAATTGGGGGACCTCTTGGCGACGATCGCCTGATTTCGTCAGAAAAGGATGGCGACGAGGATCAAAAGCAAAATCAATCCGCCAATGCTGATGCCGATGTTTCTGCCCATGTTCATTCTCCTTCGGGAATAGAACGGAGGCACAGGCTTACTGTTCCTTCATTCGAACAGCCTCGGCGGGACTGTCCTGTTCACAACTTCGCGCAACGCAAATGCCGTCTCGATGCGTGCGACCCTTGGCAGGCGGGCAATCTCCTGGCGGTGCACGCGCTCATAATCCTCGATCGACGCCGCCCGCACCGTCAGATGATAATCGTTGCGGCCGCTCATCAGGTGGCATCGCAGGATCGACGGACTGGCGGAAACCGCGCTTTCAAAAGCTTCCATCGCCTCTTCGCTCTGGCTGTCGAGCGTGATCGTCACCATCACAGTCTCGGCCATGCCTAGTTTGCGCAAGTTCACATCGGCCCGATAGCCGCGCACTATGCCAGCGTCTTCGAGCGCCTTTTGCCTTCTTGAAGCAGCACTGGGGGACAGGCTGGCAGCCTCGCCCAATTCCTGCTGCGTTGCCCTGCCATTGGCGACAAGGGCGCTCAATATCTTACGGTCGATGCGGTCAATCTGCATTTATTCGTCGTTCTTTTGATAAATCGCGCCGCTTTATTGCATTAAATCTGTTTCACTGTCCATAATTTGCGCATTTTAGCTGCGCACTAAGTGCTAAAAGCGGTGCTACCGCTTTCAACTTTGGAGAGAGACATGCGCATCGGCGTTCCCACTGAGATCAAGGTTCATGAATATCGCGTCGGCCTGACGCCTTCCGCCGTTCGCGAATATGTCGCGCGCGGGCATCAGGTAATGGTACAGTCAGGCGCGGGCGCGGGCATCATGGCCGGGGACGAGGCATATAAAAAGGTGGGTGCCAAGATTGTGAAATCCGCCGAGGAAATCTTCGCCAAGGCGGAGATGGTTGTGAAGGTGAAGGAACCGCAACCCAGCGAATGGGAGCAGTTGCGCGAAGGGCAGTTGCTTTTCACCTATCTCCACCTTGCCCCCGATCCCAAGCAGGCAAAGGGCCTGATCAAATCGGGTTGCACCGCGATCGCCTATGAAACCGTCGCCGACGACAAGGGCACCCTGCCCCTGCTCGCCCCGATGAGCGAAGTCGCCGGGCGACTGGCAATCGAGGCCGCAGGAGAGGCAATGCGCCGTTCCGAGGGCGGTGCAGGCATATTGCTGGGCGGCGTACCCGGCGTCCCGGCTGGCCGCGTCACCGTGCTCGGCGGTGGTGTAGTCGGCACACATGCGGCGCGCATGGCGGTCGGCCTTGGTGCCGAAGTAACCATCGTCGATCGCTCGATCCCGCGCCTGCGCCAACTGGATGAACTGTTCCACGGCCGGGTCCGCACCCGATATTCGACACTCGACACGATCGATGCCGAAATCAGCGTGGCCGATGCCGTAATCGGTGCGGTGCTGATCCCTGGCGCCAGTGCGCCGAAGCTGGTTACCCGTGCGATGCTGAAGCATATGAAGCCCGGCTCGGTGCTCGTCGATGTTGCTATCGACCAAGGCGGCTGCTTCGAAACGTCAAAGCCCACAACGCACGCAGAGCCCACCTATGTGGTCGACGGCATCATCCACTATTGCGTTGCCAACATGCCGGGTGCTGTTCCGCAAACGAGCGCGGCAGCTTTGAACAATGCCACCCTGCCCTATGGCCTGGCGCTGGCAGACAAGGGATTGGAGGCTTTGCACGCACACAGCGAAATCGGGCGCGGCCTGCTCGCTGGCCTCAACGTCCACAAAGGCAAGGTTACCAGCAAGGCAGTCGCCGAAAGCCTGAACCTGAAATTTGTCGATCCGGAAGTCGCTTTGACGGCGCAGTAAGGCTGCTCTGGCAGAGCAATCCAGCGATTTTAAAGAAAAAGCCCAGTGCCTTGCGGCACTGGGCCCCAGTTGTGGGGTGGCGTAATCCCCTGAGGTCGCCAACGCCCAATCAACACGAAACGGTTAACAATGCATTGACCTTTGTCAACAAACGCAACCAAATGTAAAAATTGTTTGGGAAGCGAAGCCGGATTTCAGCATCCAGCTTATAGGTGGTGGACAGGGCTGGATTCGAACCAGCGTACGGAAAACCGGGCAGATTTACAGTCTGCTGCCTTTAACCACTCGGCCACCTGTCCATCTTTCTGCGGGGCTTTGCGCTGGGCAAAGGGCCGGTCCCGAAGAAGAAGCGGCCTATTGGCGAAACGCCGCTTGCCTGTCAATGGCCGAGATGGAATAGCAGCAAAATGAGTTCACATAAAAGCCAACGCCGACGCGGAGCGGCGCAAATCAGCGGCAATCCCAAATTCTGGGGTCGTCATGCCGTGACTGCAGCACTGGAGAATCCCGAACGGCGGATTATCAAGGTATGGGGCACGCGCGAAGCACTGGCGCATATCGATCTGCCGCAGGGTGTGCCCTTCCAGTTTTGCGAAGGATCCGACCTTGCCCGATTCGTTCCGCGCGATACCCCACACCAGGGCATTGTCGCCGAAGTCGCGCCGCTGGAGGATGTCTGGCTGTCAGACATTTTGGGCGCGCATGAAGATGATGACCGTCCGATCCTGATCCTCGATCAAGTTACCGATCCCCACAATGTCGGAGCGATCTTCCGGTCGGCAGCAGCATTTGATGCCATTGCGGTGGTGACGCAAGATCGGCATGCACCGCCCGAATCGGGCGTGTTGGCCAAATCAGCCTCCGGCGCTCTCGAATTCGTTCCCTGGGTTCGCGTGGTGAACCTAGCCCGTGCATTGGAAGAGATTGCCGAACATAATTATTGGCGCATCGGCCTTAGCGGCCATGCCGATACAACGCTTGATAAGGCTCTCGCCCCGCGCCGCAACGCGCTTGTCCTGGGCGCAGAAGGCGAAGGCATGCGTGCCAATATCGAAGACCATTGCGACCAATTGGCGAAACTGCCGATCAGCGAACAAATGGAAAGCCTCAACGTGTCCAACGCCGCAGCGATCGCGCTTTATGCCGATGCAGCGCTGCGCCAATCGAAAGCAGACTGAATGCAGTTGAAGAAAATTGCCGCTGTGGGGCTGGCCATCGTCGCTCCGTTCAGCCTTTCGGGATGCCTGCTGTTGCCGGGCGAATTCAATTCCGAGATGACCGTCATGGCCGATGGCCAATTTGCCTTCAGCTATAAAGGGCAGATCCAGCTGGTGGGCCTGGCCAACCTGCTCAACGATACGCTCGATGCCGAAGGTGCCAACGCGGAATTCGTCCCTGCCTGTTACGGTGCCTTACCAGAACCGGAGATGAGCGAGGCGGAGAAAAAGAAGGATAAGAAGCGCCAGCAGGCAGAGGCAAAGGCGGCTGCAGACGCTGCCACGGTCGAAATAGCACTTGCCGAGATTGCCCCCGAAAACAAGGGTACGGCCGCCTCGATCACATCACAGGATAGCGTCGATCCTGACTATTCCGAAGAAGCCGCCGCCGAGGCTGCAGACGCAGCCGCTGAGGCAGTGACGGAAGAAAGCGAATGGACCGAACGCGACTGCACCCCGGCAGAAATCGAGCAGCAGAAAAAGGATTGGGACGAACAGCAAGCCAAATCGAAGAAGGAAAAGGAACAGGCGAAGAAGATGTTCGCCGCCATGCTCGGCGGCATTGACCCGAGCAATCCAAAGACGATCGACCGCTTTACCAAGGAAGTCGAGCGGCTGGCCGCTTGGAACAAGGTCGAACATCTGGGCAACGGCCTATTCATGATCGACTATTCAACCAAAGGCCGCCTGGCAGATGATTTCGCCTTTCCCGTGATCCCGCGATATGCGCTTGGCAATCCGATGATCCATGTCACCCGCTGGGATAATGGTCGAGTACGCATTGAGGCGCCGACATTCCACAATGATGCTGATGTATCTTTGATGTCGTTGATGGGGGCAGGATCGATGATACCCGGCATGGGATCGAAGAAGAGTATCGAACCGGTCGAGGTCAAAGGCACTTTCACCATCCGCACCAATGCAAAGGTTTTGGCCAACAACACCGATGAGGGGCCGATCGATGAAGGCGCGGTGCAAGTGCTGCGCTGGGATATCGGGCCGAAAACCTTTGGGCCGCCAATGGCCTTGCTGCAAATGGCGAAGTAATGGGCCTCACCGCTGACCAGATAAGGCATTCGCTCGACGCGCTCGCGGCGAAAGAGCAGCGCTTTGCAATAGCGCTCGAGCAAGCAGGTTATCCTGAACCGCGCATCCGCGATCGCGGCTATACGACATTGCTGCGCACGATCGTGGGCCAGCAGGTGAGCGTGGCAGCAGCATCGTCGATGTGGAACAAGCTCGAGGCGAAGCTCGGCCCCGAATGCGCGCCGGAAAAGCTGCTGGCGGAGGATTTTGACAGCCTGCGCGCTTGTGGTCTCAGTCGACAGAAACAGGGTTATGCCCGCAGCCTTGCCGAACTGGTCGTCTCTGGCGCATTGCCGCTAGACGCGTTGCCCGAGGATGATGAAGAAGCCATTGCCTATCTGACAAAGGTGAAAGGGATTGGCCGCTGGTCCGCCGAAATCTACTTGCTGTTTGCCGAAGGTCGGGCGGACATTTGGCCTGCCGGTGACCTTGCGGTGCAGGAAGGCGTGAAGCGCATTTTGCTGTTGGAAGAGCGCCCGACCGAAAAGCCCACCCGCGAGCTTGCCGAAAACTGGCGTCCGCATCGCGGAGCTGCCGCGATTTTCACCTGGCATTATTATGCAACGGGTTTCGAGGCGATTTAAGCGCTGTCTGCAAAAGATTTTACATGGCGTTTGAGCAATTTTGCTCCACTATGCGTTAGACAAAAGTAATGCCCTACCGGGTCGCTCTAATCGTATGTGTATTTTCCTTGTCTGAGGGGAGCAATCGAGATGAGCATTTCAAGACTTCCAAAAATTGCAGTCGCCGTCGCAGCGAGTTTTTCGATGGTCGCAACACCGGTTATGGCGGCGACGCCGAGTGATCTTGCTGACCTGATAGGTGTGAAAGGATCGTCTGGCGAAACGCAGATGGAGGCTCGCGGATACAGCCTGCACCATGCATCGCACGGTGATGACAAATCCTACACCTATTGGTGGAAAGCCTCGTCAAAGAAATGTGTGCGCGTGACGACGGAAGATGGCCGCTATGCAGCCATCAATTCGGAAAGCGCAGGCGATTGCGGCCAAAAATCCGGGGATGCAGGTGCGGCGGTTGCTATCGGTGCAGCGGCCTTGATCGGTGCCATCGCGCTGAGCCACAAGTCGCATAACCACAATGACTATAACCATTACGGCAACGCGCAATATGAAGCCGATTATGAGCGCGGCTATAATGACGGGCTCTACAACTACCCCTATCATAACTACAGCCGCTCCGATTATTATTCCCAAGGCTTTGAGGCCGGGGTTCGCCAGCGCGGCTATAATGGCAGCTATCGGGACCCTTATTATGGCGGCGGCTATAGCAGCTATGTCAATGTGAACGACCTTGTGGGTCGATCCAGTTCAGACGCCCGTGCGCAGCTCTCCTCGCGCGGGTTCTCGCTCATCGAAACCGATGATCGCTATGATGGCAAATACCGCACCTATTGGCGGGCGTCGTCCGAACAATGCATCGTGCTCCACACGCGCGACAGCTATGTCCGCTCGATCGACAGTGTGCGCAAACGCAATTGCCGCTGATTTTGCGACTATGCCGGGGGTGCGTCATGCACCCCTGTGCCTAAAGCTTTAGCGTCGGATTGAGCCGCATCATTTCGAGTACGAATGATTTGGGTTTCTTGAAGAACTTGCTCTTGCGGTTGACCGTTAGGCCAAGGAGCGCGGCTGCCTCCATCACAAAATGCACGCAGTTGCGCTTGTTAAGGTTGTAGCTTTTACCGGGAATGTTTCGCCAACTTTCGACATGGGCGATCAGTTTCCGATACTCGGCGTCACTCAGCCGCAGTGAAAAATGCGCATTGCTCTTCCCAATATATTTGGCATCCTTGGTTTCGATCATTCCCTTGACCGAACCCATCAAAATCGCCGGCGAAACACTGACCGCGGTGAATCCGTAATTGGTATCGACGGCTTCTCCGGTCGCATCAACTGTCCCTTTCAGCTTTATAAAGGCGTGGGGAAAATGGTCTCCGAAATCATGGCTGTAAAAAGTGGCGACCACTTCTGCCCGCGCTTGCCCCGGAAAGAGGGTAAAAAGCAAAATCGAAAAGGCGAAAACCAGTGATCGGAAGATTTGCATGACCGACCAAGGAATATCGGCCACCGGCGCAAGCTGCAAGTAAGGGTTGACCCGCCTTCGGATTTGCTGTGCTTACAGTGGTGAAAATAAAGGGGAGAGTCGAAGCATGTCAGATAGTCGCAAAAGCATATTCGTTACCGGTGCTGCCTCCGGTCTTGGCCGCGAAGTGTCGCGCTATTTTGCTGCCAAGGGCTGGTTCGTCGGGCTCGCCGATGTCAACGAAGCGGGCCTGAAAGAAACCGCAGCCATGCTCCCTGCTGGGCAATGGTCATCACACAAACTTGATGTCACCAACCGGCCGCAATGGAAGGAAGCCGTTGCCGACTTCGCGAAGCATACCGGCGGCAAGATGGACGTTTTGTTCAACAATGCCGGCGTGGGTTCGGGCGGGCCGATTCAGGATATGGAGGATGACGATATCGACCGGATGATCGCGATCAACGTCACCGGCGTGATCAACGGCATCCGTGCCTGCTTCCCCTATCTTCAGGCAACACCCGGCAGCTGCGTGCTCAACACAGCATCGGCAGCGGGCATTTATGGCTCGGCAGGCCTCAGCGTCTATAGCGCGACCAAATTTGCGGTACGCGGCTTGACCGAAGCGCACGACATTGAGTGGCGAGAACTGGGTATCAAATCACGTTCGCTGATGCCCGGCTTTATCGACACCAACATCATCGGCGCGGTCGACCCTGGTTCAAACCAGACCGGCAAGGAACGCTTGCTGGAAGCGGGTATCGAAGTCAGCCCGGTTTCGATCATCGGCCCGGCAGCTTGGGATGCCATTCATGGCGACAAGGTGCACACCACGGTAAACAAGACCGCGAAGCAGCTCGCCTTTGCTGCCCGCTGGTTCCCGGGGCGGCTGCGCAAACAGTTAGGTTTGATGCAGGGAATCGAAACCGTCGTCAAAAACTGACGATCAGGCAAAACCGTTAATTGCAGTGGCGAGGTCAATGTCGCGCGCCGAAAGGCCGTTGGCATCGTGCGTGGTCAGCAGGATTTCGACGCGGTTGTAAACATTGAACCATTCAGGGTGGTGATCGGCCTTTTCAGCAAGGATCGCCACCCGGCTCATGAAGCCAAAGGCTTCGGCGAAATCGGCAAAACGGAAAGTGCGCCGGATACCACGTGCTTCTGCGTCATAGGACCAGCCGTTCAATTGGGCCAATGCCGCTGTGCGTTCGGCTTCATCCAGTTCGCGAACAGCCATCACATTCTCCTGCCTTTGCTTTTTGCGCGCGCCGTGCCTATGTCGCCGCATGCCGGACAGTCAAGCCGCATCGCCGACCATCATTCTGGACCGCGTCGCCATAATACGCGGCAGCCGGTTGATCCTGCGCAATTTTTCGCTCGAAGCGGAAAGCGGCGAACTGATCTGGGTACGCGGCGCCAATGGCAGCGGCAAATCGACCCTGTTCCGCGCGCTATCCGGGTTGCTCCCGATAGCTTCCGGAACGGCGGAAACGCGCGGCGCAATTGCCTTGTGCGACGATAATCTGGCGCTTGATCTGGACCAGCCGCTCGAAAAGGCCATTGGCTTTTGGACAACCTTGGATGGCATAAGCCCGCAAAGGCTTTCCGTCGCGATGGAGACGCTGGATCTGGGCTCGCTGGCCGGGCTGCCGGTCAGGCTACTTTCGGCGGGACAGAAAAAGCGCGGAGCATTGGCACGCCTGCTAGCGTCCAATGCTTCGATCTGGTTACTCGATGAACCCTATAACGGGCTGGACCAAGCCAATGTGGCGCGTCTCGATGCCGCAATTTCGCGCCATTGCGAAGCGGGCGGTATCGCGTTTGTCGCATCGCATATAGCGCCTACCGTCAATGTTGGTCGCAGCGTCGTGATCGACAGGCCGCTGGTTGAGGCCGCCATATGAAAGGTTTCGCCCGCATCGCATGGCGCGAAGTGCGCCTTTCCTGGACGGGCGGCGGTCTATGGTTGCCTATTGTGTTCTACCTTGCTGTCGCAACATTGTTCCCGTTCGTCACCGGGCCAGACAAGGCATTGCTTTCGCGTGTCGGAGGAAGCATTTTGTGGATCGCAGCCTTGCTGGCAAGCCTGCTTCCGATCGAGCGCTTGGTCCTTCCCGACCGCCAGTCGGGCGTGCTCGATCAATTGGTTTTGCGCGGCTGGGCTGACGAATGGATCGCCGCTGCAAAGATTTGCGGGCATATCATCGGCTTCGGCATCCCCTTGCTGCTGGCAACGCCGGTGGCGATTGCCCTGCTGGGTGTGCCGGATGAAAAGGCATTGGCGCTGGTGCTGGGCCTTGCGCTTGCCCTGCCCGCCTTTGCAGGTTTGGGCGTTACCATCGCAGCACTGACAGCGGGTCTCAACGGCGCATCGGCCTTGGGCGGGTTGCTGCTGGTGCCGCTCGCCATTCCGATACTGATTTTCGGCGCAGGGACGCTCGACGATGGGGCAACCAATGCGCTGCAGCTTCTGGCAGCGACGAGCCTTGCCATGACGGCCTTGGCGCCTTTTGCTGCCGGGGCGGCGTTACGCGCCGCCCGCGACTGATTCAGTTGTTTTCGGCTGCCATTTTCTGGGCATAGCCTTGCGCAACCATTGCCTCGACCATATCGAACAATTTGTCGGGTTCCTGCGCGCGCATCACGGGGATAGCCGCCTCCATCCCTTCGGCAACGACAATTTCGCGCTTTCCGGCGTCGAGCGCATCCCAGATAGTTTTGGCGACATCAGCCGGATCAAGGCCATTGTCGATCGCTGCATCGCTGACTCCGCGCACCGAACCATCTGATGCAAGGGCATTGCGCGAGACATTGGTGCGTACCGAGCCCGGCGCGACAACCAGCACCTTTATCCCCTGCCCCGCAATCTCGCTGCGCAGCGAATCCGCATAACCGACTAGGCCATGCTTCGCCGCACAATAAGCGGTGCGCATCGGAACGCCGGCTTTGCCCGCAACGCTTGAAATCATCACAATCCCGCCGCTTCCACGCGCAAGGAGGTGCGGCAGCAAGGCCTGTGTCAGCGCGATTGGGGCCAGCAAATCGACGTCGATGATTTTGCGATAGACCGACATGTCGGTATCCACCGCCAGCGAGCGCTGCGAAATGCCGGCATTGTTCACCAGCACATCAACATTGCCGCTGAAACCGACTGCCTTTTCGACCAATGCGGGTATCGCGGCATAGTCGGTGGTTTCAAACGGAAGGACCAGGCAACGATCGGGCGCATTTGCGGTAACTTCCTCCAGCGCAGCAACGTTGCGCCCCGAAAGTACGCAGCGGCCGCCGCGCGCCAGCCATTCCTTGGCAAGCCCCTCACCAATTCCTGACGATGCACCGGTTATCCAGGCAGTCTTACCGCTCATTTGCTTTTTCCTTGTTTAGCGGATGCTTCCGCATCGATTGCCTTTTGTACGACCTTATAAAAAGCTTCGCGTCCGTCCTGCCCGGCCGGATCGGTTGCGCGGGGCCAATTGCTGTTTGATGCGATTACCAGTTTGCGTTTCGGATCGATGAAGATGCCTTGGCCAAAAATGCCTTGAGCCGCATAACTGCCATCATCATAGGTCCACCATTGGAAGCCATAGCCATGGCCTGGTTCACCAATATCGGCACGCTTTGTGGTCGCGGCTTCGATCCAGCCATCGGGCAAGATGGACTCGCCCTTAATCTTGCCGCCACCCAGCATGAACAGGCC
>JALREL010000224.1 GCA_023262005.1 Sphingorhabdus sp.
GCGGGCCGATGCACTGGTCGCGTTTGATCGAGCTTCCGCTCGCTCTAATCATGATCTTGGCGACACCGTTGTTCGGACCGGTCGGTGCGGAGATGATCGCCGGAACATTGGTTCCACTAACCTGTTTCGGGCTGGTGGCCTATATGCTGGGCCGCATTGCTGCACATCTAGGCAGCCCGATGGCGGGGACCGTTGCCGTCGTCATGACAATGGTTTCCCCCGCGATATCGATGCAGCTGCGCCCGATGCGGATCGACCATCATGGCTGGCAACTGGTCTGCGCGGCGCTAGCGTTGTGGACATTATTTTGGCCTGCCGCGCGCAAGGCGGGAATCTGCATGGGGGTTGCGCTCGCAGTCTGGCTGCACATCTCGTTGGAGGGCGCGCCGGTGACAGCCGCCTTTTTCGGCCTGCTCGGCTGGCGCTGGGCGATGGCTAGCGAAAGTGATGGCAGTCGGCTGGGATATACAATCGTCGCTTTTCTGACCGCAAGCCTCACGCTCTTCTTCTCCACGCAGCTGGGGGGCATTGCCGCTGACAATTATTGCGACACGATATCGCCTGCGCATATCTATGCCATCATCGCAGCAAGCGCGGTGATCGCTCCAGCAGCTTTCGCCCTGCCGCCCAACAAGGTGCTGCGGTTCGCGGCCTTGGGCCTGGCGGGAGGTGCTGCGATTGCGGTGCTGCTGTGGCAGGCACCGGCATGTGCGCAAGGTGCGTTCTCGACAATGGACCCGGTGGTTCGCGATTACTGGTATGTACGCGTCAATGAAGGCATGCCGGTGTGGCACCAGAAATGGGCGGTTGCCCTGTCGCTTCTGGGTGTTCCTATTGCCGGTGCAATCTGCCTGCTATTCTTGGGTGGTTCGATCGCAAAGGACAGAAAAGCCGAATATGCAGGGCTTGCCATACTTCTGGTCTATTCAGCGCTGCTCGCGTTGCTCGTGTTCCGGACGATATCGCTCGCGACGTTGATCGCAGTACCTTTGGTGGCGGTGGCGATCACGCATTTGTTCGCCAGCTATCGCAGCGAGGCACAGCCGCTCAAGCGGGTAGGCCTGTTCGCCCTGATGATTCTGCTGCTGATGCCCGGCGCCTTTATCGCCCAGGCGATGACGCTCCTTTCAAGCAAGGCTGCGGCTGAAGCGGCAGCCGACAAAACGCCAGACGCACTGAAAGCAGAGAAATGTGAATCGATCGAATCGGTGTCGCAACTTGCGAAACTGGAACAGGCGAACATACTCGCTCCGTTCGATCTTGGCCCAGCCATCTTGCTGACCACTCCGCACAGCGTGGTCGCGTCGAGCCACCATCGCAACCAGAAGGGCATGCGGGCGCAAATTGACATGTACCGCCTGCCCGAAGCACAAAGCCATGCGATCGTGCGCAGCCGCAACATCAGCCATATCGTTGCCTGCACGGGCGAAGCCGAGATGCGGGGCTATGAAAAGCGCAACCCCGACGGGCTGTGGGCACAATTGGCCAAGGGCAATACGCCCGATTGGCTCGAACCGCTGCCCGACATGGGTGATGGGCTAAAGGTCTGGCGCGTGCGTTAAAGGTGCATGAAGTCGCGGGGATAGCTGCGCAAATGCGCGCCACCATCGACGAAGATGATTTGCCCGGTCACATGCTTTGCATTCGCCAGATACAACACGGCTTCTGCTATCCCTTGGGCATCGGGCAACCGACCTAGCGGCATTTCCCCATTCAACCGGTGCATTTGCGCATTGTCATAATCATCTGTCGGGATGACAAGACCGGGGGCCACCCCATTGACCCGTGCTTTGTCGCCAAAGGCCGCCGCCAATGATCGCACCGAGCCGGCGAGAGCCTGTTTGGAAAGCGTATAGCTCAACTGATCGCCATTGGGATTGATGACGCGCTGGTCGACGATGCTGACGATGGCGGGTTGCGAGCCGCTTGCAGCCGCCTTTACCAGTGCTCGGCTAAGCAGCACCGGCGCGAAAAGGTTGAGACGGAAATGCGCGTCCAGCGTTTCGGCGGACATCGCCTCCCAATCATCTTGCCCGAACATCGCGGCGTTGTTGACCAGCAAGTCGGGCGCGCGGTCGAAATGCGCGATCACATCGGCCATCACCTTGTCCGGTGCACCGTCAGCCGAAAGATCGGCGGCAAAATGCTTCCAGCTTGAACCGTTGCGCTCGATGGCTGCAGCCAGGCCCGCTTCGGGCTTGCCGTCACCATGGCTGGTCAATGCCAGATCATATCCCGCATCTGCCAGTTGCGCCGCGATCACCGCGCCCAGCCGACGCATCCCGCCGGTGACGAGCGCGAGCGGGCGAGTCACTTGCGGTGCCTCGTCAAGGTGATGCCGATCGACTCGCCGTCTTCGGAAATCGCCAGCTTGATGATCTTCACGGTCACATTCTGGACGCGCGGATCAGATGCAAACAGCTTGTCGATGATATGGTCGGCCACTGCTTCGATCAGCGTGAAATGCACACCTTCGGGAAAGACCGTCGCGGCTTCCTTGATCGCCATATAGTTTTTCGAAGCCGAAAGCGGCGTATCGGGCGCATAATGCGGTGCGACCTCAAGGTCGGCGCTGACCGAAATGTGCAGCGGTTGCGGCAGGTGTGTTTCCTGGCTGTAAATGCCGGTGAGCACATTGACGTGCAGGTCGTGCACTTCGAGGGTAAGAAGATCGTTCATTTCAGTCCTGTTGCGACCATCTGGCGAAGATAGCCGTCGGTAATAATAGCCCACGCGCCTGTTCGCGAACAGCCAGTTCGCCAAATTCAACCTTGCCCGGCAGGTCGGCAAAATGCGCTTGCAGCAAATTGCCAAGCGCGATGGCCGACATGCGGACGGCATAGACGGTGAGGAAGAGGAAACGGGAATTGGCGTCGAGCAACTGGCGACAATTGGCGATCAAGCCGGGGAGATCTTCCTCCAGCCGCCACACCTCGCCATCGGGCCCGCGGCCATATTTGGGCGGATCGAGCAGGATGCCGTCATAGCGCCGTTCGCGCCGCACTTCGCGCGCGACAAATTTGGCCGCATCATCGACGATCCAGCGAATGGGGCGATCCGACATGCCCGACAAGGCGGCGTTTTCGCGCGCCTGTGCCACCGATTTTTTCGAGGCATCAACATGCACCATTTGCGCGCCCGCCGCCGACAGCGCGAGTGTGCCGACCCCGGTATAGCCGAAAAGGTTCATGCAATTTGGTTCGGCAACGCCATCAATCTGCCCGCGCATCCAGCGCCACACGGGGTCCATGTCGGGAAAGAATCCGAGATGGCGGAAGGGAGTGCAGCTTGCCGTAAAACTGACCTCGTCATTCCATTTGAGCGGCCAGCCTTCGGCCGGAACCGGCTTGTCATAATACCAGCGCCCGCCGCCATCCTCGTCCGATCCGGGAACGAATTCGCCATCCGCTTTCCAGTCGGTGGTTGCCGGTTCCCACATCGCCTGTGGTTCAGGACGGATGAAACGGCGGTTGCCATAGGATTCGAGTTTGCGGCCATTGCCACTGTCGATCAGCGTGTAATCGGGCCTCGGCTCGCTAACGAGGGTGGTGAATTCAGGCGCGAGCGGCATGGCCCAGCACATGGTCGCGCACCGCGACATAATCCGAAGGCAGCACGATGAAGCGCTCCTCACGGTCAAACAGATTGCCGACCCGGGCAGGCAAAGAAGGGCGCACGCCGGTTGCACGTTCGACCGCATCGGGGAATTTGGCCGGATGGGCAGTCGCTAGCGTCACTACCGGTACATCGGCCGATATACCCGCATTGCGCGCGGCATGGATGGCGATGGCGGTATGCGGGTCGATTACCTCGGCGCATTTTTCATAGGCCCAACGCATCGCACCCGACATTTCGTTCGCATCGGCGCGCGCGCTTTGGAAAAGACCCGCCTTGCTCCGCATGGCGTCGGTCAGGGCGGTTTTGCCATCCTGCTCGAATATCTTCATGCGCTCCGCAGTGGCGCTGCCATCACGGCCCTCAAGGTCAAAGAGCAGTCGTTCAAAATTGCTCGACACCTGGATGTCCATCGATGGCGCGGCAGTCGGTGTGACGCTGCCAACCGAATAGTCGCCCTTGGCGAGTGCGCGGTGGAGGATGTCGTTCACATTGGTCGCAACGATCAGCCGCTCGACAGGCAAACCCATTTGCGCAGCAACATAACCCGCAAAGACATCGCCAAAATTGCCGGTGGGCACCGAGAAAGCGACTTTGCGCTCGGGCGCGCCTAGCTGCAGCGCGGCCCAGAAATAATAGACAACCTGCGCCATCAGGCGCGCCCAGTTGATCGAATTGACTGCCGACAGGGTGATGGCGCTGGTCACTTCGCTATCGCCAAACATCCGCTTCACCATCGCCTGCGCATCGTCGAAGCTGCCCTCGATGGCGATGTTGTGGACATTGGGGGCGAGGACCGTCGTCATCTGCCGCCGCTGCACATCCGAAACGCGGCCGTGCGGGTGGAGCATGAATATCTCGATATTCTCGCGACCAGCCACCGCGTGGATCGCCGCGGAACCGGTATCGCCCGAGGTCGCACCAACGATCGTCAGCGCCTTGTCACCGCCGCTCAGGAAGCGTTCGAACAAATGGCCGAGCAACTGCAGCGCGACATCCTTGAAAGCCAGCGTCGGGCCGTGGAACAGTTCGAGCAGCCATTGCTGATTATCGAGCTGAGTCAGCGGGGTAACTGCGGCGTGCGAAAAACTGCCATAGGCGGCGGCGCACAGCTCACGCAGCTCGTCTTCGGAAAGGCTGCCTGCGGTAAAGGGTGCCATCACCTTTGCGGCGAGATCGACATAGGTCAGGCCGCGCATCGCCTTGATCTCGGCCTGCGTGAATGTGGGCCAAGCACGCGGGACATAGAGCCCGCCGTCGCTCGCGAGCCCCGCCAACGTCACCCCGGCAAAATCGAGGTTCGACGCATTTCCCCTGGTGCTGATATAGTGCATGACGCGCGCGGCGTTAGCGGGTGCAGCAATCTGGCGCAAGTGCGCGCGCGATTCCTAGGGGTTTTCCTTTGGTCAAAGCGCGGGTAAGGCGCGGGCCCATGACTATCGACAAGACTTTCGACCCGGCAACAATCGAATCCAAATGGTTTGAGCATTGGGAGAGCAGCGGTGCCTTCCGGCCAGAGCGCCGCGATGCGCAACCCTTTACCATCGTCAACCCGCCGCCGAATGTGACGGGCAGCCTGCATATCGGCCACGCGCTCGATAATACGTTGCAGGATATCCTGATCCGCCATGCCCGCTTGCAGGGCAAGGATGCGCTGTGGGTGGTCGGCATGGACCATGCCGGAATCGCAACACAGATGGTGGTCGAACGCCAGTTGGAAGAGCGGCAGGACAAGCGAACCAATTACAGCCGCGACGAATTTGTCGATATCGTCTGGAAGTGGAAGGCCGAAAGCGGCGGACAGATTACCCGCCAGCTGCGCCGCCTTGGCTGTTCGATGGACTGGGCGAATGAACAGTTCACCATGGACCCGCATTTCAACCGTG
>JALREL010000072.1 GCA_023262005.1 Sphingorhabdus sp.
TTCCGCCCATGGCGGATGCGACCCAGCACTTGAGTTTTGCGGTTACCGTGAACCTGACCCAGGAAGCCCCGCTCCCGTTTGCCCGCCGGATGTCGACCCTCGACCATCTGACGGATGGCCGGGTTGGCTGGAACATTGTCACTGGTTACCTCGACAGCGGCGCTAAGGGCGCCGGCCAGGCGAAACAGATCACCCACGATGTTCGGTATGATATCGCCGAAGAGTTCATGAGCATTCAGTACGGTTTCTGGGAAGGCAGTTGGGAAGATAACGCGCTGCGCAAAGATGTCGCAGCCGGCGTGTTCGCCGATCCTGAAAGGATCCACCGGGTTGAGCATGACGGGGAATATTTCAAGGTCAGCGGCATCCATCTCTGCGAGCCATCGCCGCAAAGAACACCGGTCCTTTACCAGGCTGGTGCGTCACCGAAAGGCATGGCATTCGCAGCCCGGCATGCCGAATGCGTTTTCGTGGCTGGAAGGTCGCGCGCAAAGATGGCGGGAGACGTTGCAAAACTCCGCAAGCTTGCGGTTGATGCCGGCCGCGCGGCGTCAGACATCAAGGTTTTTTGCCTTGCAACCGTCATCACCGGCGCGACGAATGAGGAAGCTCAAGCCAAACTTGCGGACTATCGAAAGTATGTCAGTCCCGAAGGGGGGCTCGCGATCGTTTCTGGCTGGACCGGAATTGACTTCTCCAAACCTGATTTGCTGGCATCCGGTGCTGCAAGCAGCAATGCGATCCAATCCGTTGCGGCAGCTTACGCGGGCGGTGCTGACGATGTCGAAGCAATTGGCAGGTCCATAGCGCTAGGCGGGGGCGGCCTGCTCATTGTCGGTGATGGCAAACATGTTGCTGATGAGCTCGAGGCTTGGGCGAACGAAGCTGATCTGGACGGTTTCAATTTCTGCTACGTTGTGATGCCGGAAACCTTCGAGGATATCGTCGAGCATGTGGTACCTGAATTGCAGCGCCGCGGCTTGTTCAAGACTGAATACGAGCCCGGGACCTACCGCGACAAGCTGTTCGGGGGCGGGCCGCGCTTGAAAGACGTTCACCCAGGCGCGAAGTTCCGCAAAGGCCTGTAGCGATTGGTCGCGGTTCAGGCCCTGCGACAGGCTATTTGTATTCCGGTTATCGGGGAAGGTGGTCACTAGCGCAAAATGCGACAGTCATGGTAGGCAAGCGTATATGCAGGATCTACCACGCAAAAGAAGCCGTAAGGGTTCCGGGGTCTATCAGACCGGGAAGGAGAGATTGCTCCAGATCCAGGCAGTGGCACTGGGCATTCTGGTTGAAGAGGGCTTCCCGGCTCTGACCCTGCGAGAAGTTGCCAGGCGCTGCAACATTCAGATCGGTGCAGTTAGCTACTACTATAAGAGCCGCGTCGATCTTTTTCAGGACACCATCAGTAACGTCCTGAAAGAGTATGCCGAAAATTTCCGCTCGATCGTTCAGGACAAGTCGAAATCCGATGAGGATCGTTTGCATAGCCTTATCGAGCTGTTGCTTGATGATATGCAGTCCAAACAGACCACGCGATTGTTTCCGCATCTGTGGATGTTAGCAAACCACGACGATTTGATCGCGCAGACTGTCGATCGCATCTACATTCTCGAACGCAACACGCTCAACATGCTGATCGCGAGGATCAATCCAAAGCTCAGCAAGCAAGAGCGTGAAACGCTGTCTGTATTCCTCTCGGCCTCGATCGCCGGTTCGACCCTGTTCGTCGGTTTCGAAAAGCCGTGGGCGCGAGAGCTCCCGCTCTATCGGGCGATTGCGAGCCGGGCGTTGGTGGAAACTGTTAAGACAATAACCTCCGAGCAACTGGCGGCTTACGGTCACAATCCTCAGAGTTCTCGCCCGGCGTGGCGGGCGCCAACAATGCTGTCGGACGACGAGTACGAGGCCTTGCTCGCCAATGACATCGTTGATCTGGACGACCTTGATGCGACCAGTTGCCCCGCTGGAGGATAGTCTTCATCGAGGATCAGAAGTCATCTTAAAGCTGGGGGCGTCTCCGGCCGATAATGACCAGCGCAATACCTCCAAGAATTGTCACCGAAACCAGCACCAGTCGGAGTGAGATCGTTTCGCCGAGCAGCAATGCGCCAGAAATAGCTGTTATGACCGGAACACTCAGCTGAACCGAAGCGCCTTGGGCAGGCGTCAAGCCGCGCAAAGCAGAATACCAGATTGTATACCCAAGTCCGGAAGCGATTGCCCCTGATGCAACCGCACTAACCGCTCCGTATGCCGAAATCTCTCCATGCGAAAGCAAGGCGATGACCAGCAGAAGCAGCGCTGCCGGGGTGGCCAATGCAAAGTTCCCGGCCGTAACGGCAAGCGGGTCTTCGGCACCTCGGCCAAGAAGCGAATACAGCCCCCAGGCAATACCGGCCGCTACCATCAGTGCTGTACCCAGCGGGGGAGGTGAAGCCGTACTGGGCGCAAGCAGTGCCCCAAGCCCCATAATAGCCAGGGCGAACCCCAACCATTGAAGGATGCGAAGACGCTCTCCGCGCAGCAAGCCCGCTGTCACCATGGTGATCTGAACGGCGCCAAATAGCAGCAATGCGCCGGTCCCGGCGGCGAGAGAAATGTAGGCATAGGAAAAGGCCGCTGCATAGACAAACAGGGCTCCAGCTCCCCTCCAGGTCCCGGCTCTGAGGGTCAGCTTTGCGGAACGGGAGTTGATCACAGCCAGGACGGCTGCACCGGAGCCGATCCGAATTGCCGTGAAGATCCCCGGATCGATCGCCGAATGCGCCAGCGCATATCGGCAAAGCAGCGAATTGGCCGCAAACGCGAACATTGCGATGACCGTAAGTCCGACAGTCGTTGAAAACGCGCGCCGATGCTCAGTCAAGGTGATCGCTCATTCCAGAGAGTATGCCTCGCTCATTCTGAGCGGATGTCGATCGACCATACATTGATCGCTCAAATTTAGTCAAACGAACAAAATATTGCCGCAGCGGTATCAAAAACATGAGAGATCCAGCATTACGCGATGATACAAATGGTGCACTGGGGCAATTCTTGCCGGCTAGGAGGCACTATCCGCCTGTCCGACCGTGCGCGCCAATTTGGCCTTGAGCCTTGCCAGCCCATTCCCCAGAATTTGAATAATCTCGGCGATACGCTCCTCAGGCGTCATGTCATCGGGATGCGGTCCGCCAGGCTGCCAAGCTCGATCCGGCTGCGGCTGATAGACATGCCGGTTGGTAAACAGGTCCTTCACCAGCGAAGGCTTCTTCGCGAGGATTGCCAGGAGGACCTGCGCCGGCCCAGTTGGTTCGCGGCGACCCTGTTCCCAATTAAGCAAAGTACCTTTGGCTACCCCGATGCTTTGAGCGAACTCGAACTGGGATAGTCCAGTTTTCGCCCGGAGAGCTGCCACATTGACCGGTGGCACTTTAACGCGAGGCTTTCTGCCGGCGCTTTTGTCCGGGCAGACATAAGTCACGGTTACCTTAAGCCCATCGAGGGCGCTTTTTCTCTTTGTCATGGGACTGGCTAAGT
>JALREL010000085.1 GCA_023262005.1 Sphingorhabdus sp.
ACTCAGCTATGGCAATTATGACGAGATCGAAGCCAAGGCTGGCGTGACCGGCCCGGTTTCTGAGCAGCTCGCTCTGCGGCTCGACGGCGGCTATCACAAGCGCGATGGCTATATCAAACTCGCCAACGAAGATGGCAGCGTCAACAATGTGAACCGCTGGTTCGCACGCGGCCAGGCCTATTTCGAAAATGATGACATCAACTTCCGCTTCATTGCCGACGTCGCCAAGACCAACGAAGATTGCTGCGGCGCGCTGAACACTGGCAGCGGCTTTTCGCTGTTCCCGACCATCGACGCATCGACCAACTCGGCCATCGCCTTCATCGCCAGCAACGCGATCGAAGCCCTGTCAGCCAACCCGCTGGCGGGTGGCGCAGTTGGCCGTGACGGCATCGTCCGTCCGTTCGATGCCAAGGGCCGCGTCATGGCAACTACTCCGGGCCGTGGCCTGACCGAAAAGGTCGATGAATGGGGCGTTTCGGGCGAACTGAATTGGGATTTCGGCGGCGCAACGCTGACCTCGATCACCGCCTATCGTGACTGGAAGGCGCTGCGCGACCAGGATATCGATTTTTCGGGTCTCGACCGCGCCTATCGTGACGATTACCGCACCGGCATCACTGATTTCACCCAGGAACTCCGCCTGCAGGGTTCGGCCTTCAACGACAAGCTCGACTGGCTCGTCGGCGCATTCTACCTGAATGAAAAGCTGACCATGACCGACACCATCCGTTTCGGTGCACAGGCTGACCAATATACCGACGCTGTCATCAACGGATTGACCCGTTCGGTTGCGCTTCCGACCGGCCTGCAACTGTTCGGCACGCTCGGCGCTGGCGTTCCGCTGTTCGGACAGGTCGCGCTGGCAACCAACCCGGCATTGGCCGCCGCAGCTGCTGGTAACCCCGCGCTTCTCGCACTGTTCACCAGCCCGCTTCCGCGCACCCCGGCCGGTGCTGGCCAAACGGCAGACAAGTATCGCGTCGATACCGATGCCATCGCACTGTTCACGCACAACATCATCAATTTCAGCGACAATCTGACGCTGACCTTGGGCCTGCGCTATAATTATGAGAAGAAGCAGATCGACACCGACCTGAACTCGGTCGTTCCGGCATGCTCCTTCTTCCAGAATCCGGCAACCCTGCCCTATCGTCAGGCGTTGCAGGCTTCCGGCCTGTTTGGCGGTGCGTACCTGCTGGGCTGCAACCCGGCGGTGAACAGCGAGTTCAACGGCCTCCGTTCGGACAAGCGCAGCGAAAGCGAATTCACCGGCACAGCACGCCTTGCCTATAAGGTGAACGACGATGTGCTGCTGTTCGGCGGTTATGACCGTGGCTACAAGTCGGGCGGCTACAACCTCGACCGCGCCGGTTTTGACTCCGTCCTGCTCGGCGGCAACGGCGCACAGCTGACTGACCTCGAATTCGGCAATGAATCGGTCGATGCTTACGAAATCGGGGTGAAGACCAACTTCACGCGTGAATTCCAGTTCAATGCGTCGCTCTTCTACTCGAACTTCAAGAACTACCAGTCGAACCGCTTCCTCGGAAACAACTTCGTCGTGTTGAACTATGACAAGCTGGTTTCGAAGGGCGTCGAGTTGGAAAGCATCATCCGTCCGCATCCCGATTTCGTAGTCAATTTGGGCTACACCTATCTTGATGCGAAGGTCAGCGATCCGGCAGCCGGTAGCGATGATGGCCAGCAGGCATCGAACCAGCCCAAGCATGCCATCACCGGTGGCGTGACCTGGACGCCGCGCCTTGGCGAAGGCGTGAACGGTTTGCTGCACGCCGACTGGCGCTACAACAGCGATCACTTCCCGCTGAACGATCCGCTGGGTCGCCGTTTCACTGGCAATGATGGCTATGGCATCGTCAACCTGCGCGCAGGCGTGAACTTTGCCGACGGCAAGTACAGCGTTGAAGGCTATGTCGAAAATCTTTTCAACACTTACTACAACATCACTGCCTTCCCGATCCCGGAACAGGGCAACAGCTTTGCTGTCTACCCCGCTCCGCCGCGCTTCTATGGCGTGAAGCTTGGCGTAAAGTTCTGATTTACGCGCCGCCCGCTTCGGTGGGCGGCACGCAAAAAACAAGCGGCGCTCCGGATGGTCGGAGCGCCGCTTTTGTTTTGGCCTAGCCTTTCAACCGATATCGGTTGAAGATGTTAGTTGTTGTTCTGGAGCGCAATAATCAGCGGCGTGGTCAAGACCGGTAGCAACTGCAGTGCATCACGGAACAGTCGGCGAGCTTGCGAATCGCCGACGACGACAACATCGTTCGCAAACACTTCGGGATCGGCATAATTGCCGCGGCGGATCGCCTTGAGGTTATACAGCGCGGCCAATTGCTGGCCGTTCACGGTACGGAAAATCACCACATCGTCGAGCTTCGCAAATTCGGCAGTGCCCTCGGCTGTGGCGACAGCTCGCATCAGCGTCATCTTGCCGATCACCGGATAGAGGCCCGGTCTCTTGACCTGCCCGTCGACGGTGATCACCTGGCTGACGGTTTCCTTGAGGTTCACCGTCACCTGCGGATCGCGGACATAGCGCGAGCGCAACCGTGCCTCGATCTCGTCCTCAATCTCGGCCGGGGTCTTGCCGGCAGCCTCGATCACACCCGCAAGCGGGAAGGAGATACGGCCGCTGGCATCAGTTTGGACTTCCTTCTTGCTCAATTCCTCGATGCCGAAGACATCGATCATCAGCTTGTCAAAAGGACCGATCAGATAAGGGCGCGATTCAGACAGCAAGTCGGTCCGGTCGGGCGCGGGCAGTTCGCTGCCCTGCATCACGGTGATGTTTGACGCTCCCCCCAATTGTCCCGAACCCGCGCAACCGGCAAGCAGCGACAAAGCAACTAGAGGAAGGGTAATTTTCTTCATGAATCCATGTTCCCGAAAAGACATAGTCGCCTGCTAGACGATGGTGCGTGGAGGTTCCAGCCGAATTTATAGAATTCATGTAGTTTAGGAGATTTCACAACCCTTAACACCCGCTTTAGTAGAATTTAATGCCTGCGCAGCTAAAGCACGGGAATGAATAGTAAAGCTGTTGTCCTGATTATCTTCGGCACGCGGCCGGAAGCCATCAAGCTTTTCCCGGTCGTGCATGCCTTGAAAGCGCGCGGTGATGTTGCCGTTCGCGTGCTGGTGACAGGGCAGCACCGCCAGATGCTCGACCAGGTACTGCAGATTGGGGAGATTGCGCCAGACCATGACCTCAACGTGATGGCGCCGGACCAGTCGCTCGATACGCTGACCGCAAAGCTGCTAACCGGCATCGGGGCAGTGATGGATGCGGAAAAGCCCGCGCGCGTAATCGTGCAGGGCGATACGGCAACCGCGATGGTCGGCGCACTGGCGGCCTATTATCGCAAGATACCCGTCAGCCATGTCGAGGCGGGGCTGCGCAGCTATGATATTTACCAGCCCTGGCCCGAGGAAGTGAACCGCAAGATCATCGGCACGATCGCCGACCAGCATTTCGCGCCCACCGAAGTATCGGCCGCAGCGTTGCGGGCAGAGGCGATCGGGGAAGCTGGCATTCACGTCACCGGTAACACCGTCATCGATGCGCTGCACTGGGTGACCGACAAGATTGCCGCCGACCCTGCGCTGGCATCGGGGCTTTCGGCGCTGGAAGCGCGGTTCAAAGGCAAACGCATCATCGGCGTTACCACCCATCGCCGTGAAAATTTCGGCGAGGGTATGGAGAATATCGCTTCGGCAATTGGTGAAATCGCGGCGCGCGAAGATGTGGCGGTGATCTTCCCCGTGCACCTCAACCCCAATGTGCGCAAGGTTATGGACGCACGGCTTGGTTCGAACCCGAATGTCGCGATGATTGAGCCGCTGGATTACCCCCATTTCGCCCGCCTGCTTGCAATAAGCCATATCATGCTGACCGACAGCGGCGGAGTGCAGGAGGAAGCGCCAGCACTGGGCAAGCCTGTGCTGGTGATGCGGGATACCACCGAACGGCCCGAAGGCGTCACCGCTGGCACTGCAAAGCTGGTCGGCACCGACCGCGAGCGGATCGTCGCCGAAGTTTTTACGCTTCTTGACAATGAAGCGGCCTATTCAACGATGGCGCGCGCGCATAACCCTTTCGGGGATGGCAGGGCGGCCATCCGCATAGCAGGACTGGTAGCTGATGCTTGTCGATAAGAAACCCGATGTGTGTGTAATGGGGCTGGGTTATATCGGACTTCCGACCGCGGCGGTGATTGCCCGGTCGGGTTGTCGCGTGCTCGGTGTCGATGTGAATGCCGAGGTGGTCGAAACGATCAACCGCGGTGAAATCCACATCGAGGAAGTCGATCTCGACGGGCTTGTGCAGGGTGTGGTGCAGCGAAAACTGTTGCGTGCCTCAACGATGGTTGAGCCGGCCGATGTGTTCGTGATCGCAGTGCCGACGCCCTTTGGTGAAAACCACGCACCCGATATCAGCTATGTCCTAGCCGCTGCCACCAGCATTGCCGCTGCGCTCAAGGCGGGCGACACGGTGATTGTCGAATCCACCTCACCCGTCGGCACCACCGACCGTGTGAAAGACTTGATCGCGCAGTTGCGCCCCGACCTGAAGGTTCCCGGCGTGACCGGTGACACGCCCGACATCGCCATCGCTTACTGCCCGGAACGCGTGCTTCCCGGAAAGATACTCGAGGAGCTGATTTCGAACGACCGTTCGATCGGCGGCATCACCCCGCGTTGCGCGCGCAAGGCACTGTCCTTTTACAAGCGCTTTGTACGTGGCGAATGCGTCACCACCGATGCACGCTCGGCGGAGATGACCAAGCTCGTCGAAAACGCCTTCCGCGATGTGAACATCGCCTTTGCCAACGAACTGTCGATTGTCGCCGACCAGATGGGTCTCGATGTGTGGGAGGTGATCCGCCTCGCCAACCGGCACCCACGCGTCAACATCCTGCAACCAGGCCCCGGTGTCGGTGGCCATTGCATAGCGGTTGACCCTTGGTTCATCGTCCATGGCGCCCCCGATCACACCCCGCTGATCCGCACTGCCCGCGAAGTGAATGACGGCAAGGTTGATCATGTAATCGCGCGCGCAACCGCCCTTATCGAGGCCAATCCTACCGCAAAGGTCGGGCTGTTCGGGCTCGCCTTCAAGGCGAATATCGACGATTTCCGCGAAAGCCCTGCAAAGAAAGTGGCTGCGGCACTCGCCCATAGATTTGGCAGCCGTATCCATGTGATCGAGCCCTATGCCGCCACCCTGCCCCGCGAATTTGACGGCAGCGGGGCAATGCTGACCGACATCGACAGCGCGCTGCTCGATTGCGAAATCCTGATCCCGCTGGTCGATCATGATGCGTTCAAGGCGATCCCGCTTGCCGAGCGGAGCGATAAGCTGGTCTATGATACCCGCGGTATCTGGCCAGATCAGCCTGCTATCGAACCCAAAGCCGTCGGTTTGCGATTAGCGAGCTAAGCCGTGCAGGCTTGCCGCCTCATGGCAGAGGCACTAAAGCGCCGCTCGACTGAAAATACAGGAAGTCCAATATGAAAATCGCGATGATCGGATCGGGCTATGTTGGCTTGGTGTCTGGGGCCTGTTTTGCCGATTTCGGGCATGATGTGGTCTGTGTTGACAAGGACCAGAGCAAGATCGACCGGCTGAACGCCAATATCATGCCGATTTACGAACCGGGTCTTGATGCCTTGGTGAAGACCAATGTCGATGCCGGGCGGCTGAGCTTCTCGACCGATCTGGCTGGTTCGGTGAAGGGCTGCGATGCGGTTTTCATCGCAGTGGGCACACCCTCGCGCCGCGGCGATGGCCATGCCGATTTGAGCTATGTCTATGCGGCCGCGAAAGAGATTGGCGAAGCGATTGATCCCAAGACCGTCGTGGTCACCAAATCGACCGTGCCGGTGGGAACGGGTGACGAGGTCGAGCGCATCATCCGCGATGTACGGCCCGATCTGGAGTTCGAAGTCGTCTCCAACCCGGAGTTCTTGCGCGAAGGCGCGGCGATTGGCGATTTCAAGCGGCCTGACCGCATTGTTGTCGGCACCGATACCGAATGGGCCCGCGAAGTGATGCGCGGGGTCTATCGCCCGCTCTTCCTCAATGAATCGCCGATCCTCTTCACCAGCCGCCGTTCGTCCGAACTGATCAAATATGCGGCGAACGCATTCCTTGCGACCAAGATCACCTTCATCAACGAAATGGCCGACCTTTGCGAGAAGCTGGGTGCGAATGTGCAGGATGTCTCGCGCGGTATTGGCCTCGACAACCGCATTGGTTCGAAGTTCCTGCATGCGGGCCCCGGCTATGGCGGCAGCTGCTTTCCCAAGGACACGCTGGCGCTGTTGAAGACCGCGCAGGATAATGACACCCCGGTGCGCATCGTCGAGGCGGTGGTGCAGGCCAATGACCTCAGAAAGCGCGCGATGGGGCGCAAGATCGTCAATGCGCTTGGCGGCGATGCACGCGGCAAACGGATCGCGCTGTTGGGCCTTACCTTCAAACCCAATACCGATGACATGCGCGATGCCCCCTCAATCGCCATCGTCCAGACGCTGATCGATGCAGGCGCCGAAGTCTATGCGCACGATCCCGAAGGCATGGAAGAAGCCGCCAAGATCCTGCCTGAGGTCAAGATGACCGAGAGCGCCTATGCGGCAGCGCAAGGCGCGGATGCGGTAGCCATCGTCACCGAATGGGATGCCTATCGCGCGCTCGACCTTGCCAAGCTCAAGGGCGTGATGAAGGGCGATGTCCTCGTCGACCTGCGCAACATCTACCGCCCCGAAGAAGGCGCCAAGGCCGGCTTCGATTATTATAGCGTCGGGCGGTAAGGGCTGGCGCTAGAGGCCAAGCACCAGCTTGGCCATGATGTTGCGCTGGATCTCGTTCGATCCACCATAGATCGACGCGGCGCGGCCGTTGAAATAGCGCGCCGTTGCGGTCAACGCGCTTTCCGGGCCGACATAGCCGGTGTTGCTCCCCGCTTGCCGAGCCTCATATTGATAAGGCGCGGCATAAATACCCGCCACGTCGACTGCCAGTTCCTGGATCTTCTGCTGGCATTCGGTGCCCTGCACCTTGAGCATTGAAGAAGCCGGGCCTGGATCGCGTCCTTCGCCGATTGCAGCGAGCACCATATCCTCGACCGCGTGGATCGTGCGCACTTGTGAATCAAGTTCGGCAATCCTGCGACGGATCGTGGGTTCGTTCAGCAGTTCGGCCTCTTTCGCCGCAGCACGCACCTCTGCAAGCGCCTCGATCAGGCCTGCAGCATAGGCCGCCGCGCGTTCATATTCGAGCAGCGTCTTGGCGACCGTCCAGCCCTTGCCTTCGTCGCCCAGCCGGTTTGCCTTGGGCACGCGCACATTGTCAAAAAACACCTGGTTGAAATCATGGTCCCCCGCGATCGAGATGATCGGTTTGACCGAAATTCCCGGTGTTGCCATTTCGAGCAGCAGGAAGGTGATGCCTTCTTGCGGCCGACCGTCGCGATCGGTGCGGACAAGGCAGAACATATGGTTGGCGACATGCGCGTGTGTGGTCCAGATCTTGGAACCGTTGAGCACATAATCATCGCCATCGCTGTCAGCGCGTAGTTGCAATGCAGCCAGATCGGAACCGGCCTGCGGCTCGCTATAGCCTTGGCACCAATAATGTTCGCCCGCGAGCAGCTTGGGCAAATAATAGCCCTTCTGCGCGTCGCTGCCATATTTCATGATGACCGGCGCGACCATTTTGAGGCCCATCGGTGCGAGGCTGGGCGCCCCTGCCCGTGCGCATTCGGAGGCGAAGATATAGCGCTGCGCCTCGTTCCAGCCGGTTCCGCCATGTTCGGCAGGCCAATGCGGCGCGACCCAGCCCTTGCGCAGCAGGATCGCCTGCCATGCGAGGTTATACTCTTTCTCCACAAACACACTCGTCGCGCGCTTATGCGCCTGCCGCAATTCGGGCGGCAGGTTATCGGCCAGCCAGCCACGCACTTCGGCGCGGAAGGCGTTGAGGTCGATCTGGGCTTCGCTCATCTCAATTCACCTGCCGATCATAGCCCGCCCAGTAGGGCGCGCGCAGATCCTTGCGCAGGATCTTGCCCGATGGGTTGCGGGGAAGTGCATCGATAATGTCGATGCTCTTGGGCACCTTGAACGGCGCGATACGTTCGCGCGCCCAGGCAATGACGCTGTCGGGATCGATTTTTGCACCTGGCTTTGGCGCACAGACCGCCTTTACCGCCTCGCCCCATTTGGGATCGGGCACGCCGATGACTGCCACTTCCAAAACATCGGGATGGCCATAAATCGCGCTTTCGACCTCGGCAGGATAGACGTTCTCTCCGCCCGAGATGATCATGTCCTTCACCCGGTCGTGGATATAGAGATAGCCGTCCTCGTCCATATAACCGGCATCGCCGGTCTTCACCCAGCCATCGTTGGTGAGCGTTTTTTCGGTCGCCTCGGGCAGGTTCCAATAGCCGACCATGTTGTTTGACGAGCGCGTCCACACCTCGCCGACTTCACCGGTTGCTGCTTCATTGCCATCGGCACCGACCACCTTGATCTCGACACCGGGCAGCGGCTTGCCCGCGCTGCGCATGCGCGGATTGCCGTTGGGATCATGGTCCTCTGGCGGCAGCATGCAGATCGTGCCGGTGGTTTCGGTCATCCCGTAATTCTGGATGAAGCCGCATTTGAACATCTGGATGCACTGACGCAGCAGTTCGAGCGGGATCGGAGCTGCGCCGTAAAGGATATATTTGAGTCGCGAGAAATCGACTGTCGCACAGCGTGGATGCTGGAGCAGGATATGCAGCGCCGCCGGAACGATAAAGAGCCGCGTTACCCCGCCGGTTTCGACCGAATCGAAAAAGCCGTCGGGCGTAAATTCGGCAAGGATATAGGCAGGCAATCCCGCCGCAACTGCCATGATGCCGAGCCCGGTACCGCCGATATGCGCGCAGGGCATGGCAACGAGCACAACTTCGTCATCATCCCATTTTGTGTAGGCGAGCCCGGCCTCATTCGAATGCTTGCGCAGTGCGAAAAGGTTGCGGTTGGATAGCACAGCACCTTTGGGATTGCCCGTGGTGCCTGAGGTATAAAGCTGGAGCACGGCATCGTCAGGAGCGGAGGGTTCAAACGGCGCACGCGCGGTATTTTCGATCATTGCGCGCGCTTCGGGATCGGTCATCACCTGTTCGACATGCTGCAGCATGCCTTCCATCGAAGCGGGCGCGGATTCAAAGCCAGTGCCGAGGAAGAGGATCTTCGCCTTGGTATCGTTGATGATATAGGCCCATTCGGGTGGTGCCAGGCGCCAGCCAACCGGCACCATGACGATCCCTGCACGCGCAGCCCCGTAAAACAGCGTGTAATAGATGTCGCTATTCTTACCGATCCAGGCGATGCGATCGCCCTTTTTCAGGCCTTTGGCCAATAAGGCGGTCGCGACGCGGGCAGTGCGCTCTTCGAGTTCGGCATAGGTGAAGAAACGGTCTTCCTCGCGCATGGCAAGGCGATCGCCGCGCTCCTCCGCCCAGTGGCGAACGAATTCGTCAAAAGTGCTCAATTCCGAAATGTCGGCCATCTTCCCTCTCTCCCAAGAAGATCGGCTGAATAGAAACAGCCGCTCCACCCCTTTTTGGCGAGGGGGAAGCGGCTGTCAATGCGAAGTTTAATCGCGTGATTAAATTTATGTCTTACTCGGCGGCAACGGGTAGATCGGCCTCTTTCCAAACCAGCATCGGCTTGCGCGCTGCCAGCGTCTCATCAAGACGACGGCGCGGGGCGTGGTGCGGAGCGGATTTGAGCGACGGGTCGCCCTGCTTCGCACGATTGGCCACCGAGCGCAGCGCGCCAATGAACTGGTCGAGCGCGGCCTTGCTCTCAGTCTCGGTCGGCTCGACAAGCATCGCGCCGTGGACCACGAGCGGGAAATAGACCGTCATCGGGTGATAGCCCTCGTCGATCAGACCCTTCGCGACATCGAGTGTCGAGAAGCCCTCGGCAAGGCCATTGTCGGTAAACAGTGCCTCATGCATGCACGGGCCCGATGCGCCAAACGGCGCCTCAAGCGTGCCTTCAAGGCTGCGCAGCACATAATTGGCGTTGAGCACCGCATCCTCGGCCACCTGGCGCAGGCCATCGGCGCCATGGCTCATGATGT
>JALREL010000112.1 GCA_023262005.1 Sphingorhabdus sp.
GACCGGTAATCACACCCTCAATCCCGTCCTGCGCGTGCAGGCTGAGGACGTGGATTTCGTCGATGCCCTTCACACCGCCGCTGGCTATCACGGGGATGTCAACCGCGCGCGCGAGGTCGACCGTCGCGTCGATATTGCAGCCGGTGAGCATCCCGTCGCGCCCGACATCGGTGAAAAGCAGGCTGGCAACGCCTGCATCCTCGAACCGGCGGGCAAGATCGATAACCGGCATGTCCGATTTCTCGGCCCAGCCTTCGGTGGCGACAAAACCGTCGCGCGCATCGACCGCAACGACGATGCCATTTTCGAACTCGCGCGCCATATCCTTGACGAATTGCGGGTCTTTGAGCGCAGCTGTGCCGATCACCAGTCGCGCAACGCCCAGATCGAACCAGCGCTCGACCGTCTCGCGGTTGCGGATGCCACCGCCCAACTGCACATAGCCGGGGAAATTCTCGATGATGTATTCGACTGCCTCGGCATTTTCGGGCTTGCCTGCGAACGCACCGTCAAGGTCGACAACATGCAAATGCTCCGCACCAGCCTCTGCGAAGAGCAGCGCCTGCGCCGCCGGATCGTCGGCATAGACGGTCGCGCGGTCCATATCGCCTTCGGCAAGTCGAACGACCTGGCCGCCTTTAAGGTCGATGGCGGGGAAAACGATCATGCCAAATCCTTCTTCATGGGCGCCACTCCAGAAAGCGCGCCAGCATCGCTATGCCATAGCTCTGGCTCTTCTCAGGATGGAATTGCACCCCAAGGATATTGTCCTTTGCCACCGCCGCCACACGCGGGCCGCCATGGTCGGTCGTGGCCAGCACATTCGCCGGATCGGCAGCATCGAAATGATAGCCGTGCAGGAAATAGGCCTCCCCGGTCTCCACCACTGGATGCGCACCATGCAGGGTGACATCGTTCCAGCCCATATGCGGAACCTTCAGGCCCGGCGCAGGTTCAATCGCGCGCACCGTGCCGCCGATCCAGCCCAGCCCCTTGGTGCTGCCATGCTCCACGCCTTCATCCGCGAGCAATTGCATACCGACGCATATACCCAAAAACGGCGCTGCATCGCGCAGCACGCGCTGCTCCAACGCTGCGATCATACCGTCGATACCCGAAACGCCATCCATGCAATGGGCAAAGGCGCCAACGCCGGGGAGAACAATGCGCTCCGCACGGGCGACGACATCGGGGTCAGCGGTCACAGCAATATCCGCCGCCCCCGCCGCCTTCAGCGCGTTTCGAACCGATTGGAGATTGCCCGCGCCATAGTCGATCAGCGCGACGCGCTCAGCCACCTAATATCCCCTTGGTCGAGGGGATCGCCCCGCCCTTGCGCGGATCGATCTCGACCGCCTGCCGCATCGCACGGGCAAAGCCCTTGTAGATGCTTTCTGCGATATGGTGGTTGTTCTTGCCGTACAGCAATTCGATATGCAGCGTCAGCCCGACGGCATCCGCGATCGAGTGGAACCAGTGCTCGAACAACTCGGTATCCATCTCGCCCAGCCGCTCCTGCGTGAAACCAGCCTTCCAGACGAAATAGGGACGGCCCGAAATGTCGAGCGCAACGCGGCTCAGCGTCTCGTCCATTGGCGAATAGGCACTGCCATAGCGCATGATCCCGCCCTTATCGCCGAGCGCCTTTGCAATCGCCTGCCCGATGGCGATGGCGCTATCCTCTGCCGTGTGGTGCTGGTCGACATGCAGGTCGCCCTTGATGCGGCAATTGATGTCGATCATCGAATGACGCGAAAACTGTTCGATCATATGATCGAGGAAGCCGATCCCGGTTGAAATGTCATACTGGCCGGTGCCGTCGAGATTCACCTCGACCGCAATTTCGGTTTCCTTGGTGTTCCGGTTTATCGAGGCGGTGCGCATGGCTGTGCGCTATAGGCCGATAATGGCCAAGTGCAAGCCTGTGCGCCTATCTTGGGCTAAAGTTCAACTTGATTTCAACGCGCGGTCAGTCCACCAAGGCGCGCATGAGCGATGACGCCCCAGACAGCCTGATTCCCTATGACGATGTCGTGCAGGAAGCCCTGCGTGCGGTTGTAGGGCGCGTGCTGGGCGAAGTTGCGGTCAGCGGCCTGCCCGGCGACCATCATTTCTACATTACCTTCAAGACCCGCGCAGCCGGCGTGAATATCCCGGTGCACCTGATGGAGCGTTTCCCCGATGAAATGACCATCGTGATGCAGCACAAATATTGGGACCTGAAGGTTGGTGAGGATTATTTCGAAGTAGGCCTGTCATTCAGCCAGGTTCCCGCGCATCTGCACATTCCCTTTTCGGCGATTACTGCCTTTGTCGACCCGGCTGTCGATTTCGCCCTGCAATTCCATGTCGACGCCGAATCCGGCCCTGAGCCGCACGAACAGGCCGAAAATGATGGCCCGACCATTGAGCAGGAAGACGGCTCGAACGTCGTTACAGTGGATTTCGGGCGCAAGAAGTGACCGGGGCAACCCGCCGCGAAAGCGACAGTTTCGGCCCTATAGACGTTCCCGCCGAGGCCTATTGGGGCGCACAAACCCAACGCAGCATGGGCAATTTCCCCTTCCCGCCGCAGGAGCGGATGCCGCTGGGAATTATTTACGGCCTTGCCCATGTCAAACGCGCCGCGGCTTTGACGCATAAATCCTCCGGGGCGATGTCGGCAGAGATTGCAGATGCAATCGTCGCGGCCGCCGATGCCATCCTTGCCGGAAAATATGATAACCAGTTTCCGCTCACCATCTGGCAGACGGGCAGCGGCACGCAATCGAACATGAACGTCAATGAGGTGATTGCTGGCATCGCCAATGAGGCGTTGACCGGTGTGCGTGGTGGCAAATCGCCGGTGCACCCCAATGACCATGTCAATATGGGCCAGTCATCCAATGACAGTTTCCCGACTGCCATGCACATCGCGGTCGCAATCGCTACGCATAGGGAACTGCTCCCGGCGATTGGCCGTTTGACCGATGCGCTTGCGCAAAAGGCAAAGGCCTGGGGCGGCATCGTCAAGATTGGCCGCACCCATATGCAAGACGCGACCCCGCTGACATTGGGGCAGGAATTTTCAGCTTATGTTGCGCAGTTGATCGCGGCAAAAAACCGCATCGAGGGTGCGGTGCTGCACAATGTGCAAAAACTGGCGCAGGGCGGCACGGCAGTGGGGACCGGCCTCAATGCTCCCAAAGGTTTCGATTCCGCCATCGCGGCAGAGATGACGAAGGCGACGGGCATTGCTTTCACCCCCGCGCAAAACAAGTTTGAGGCGCTCGCGACGCACGACGGGCTGGTATCGTTCCATGGCCAACTCAATACCCTCGCCGTCAGCCTGACCAAAATTGCCAACGACATTCGCCTGCTTGGCTCAGGCCCGCGCTCGGGCCTTGGCGAACTCAATATGCCTGAAAACGAACCTGGCAGCTCGATCATGCCTGGCAAGGTGAACCCGACCCAGTGCGAGATGCTGACCATGGTCGCGGCGCAGATTATCGGCAACCAGCAGGCGGTGACGGTGGGCGGGATGCAGGGGCACCTGGAGCTCAATGTGTTCAAGCCGCTGATTGGTGCCAATGTGCTGCGCTCAATCGAATTGCTCAGCATCGGCATGGAGGCTTTTGCGAAGAACTGCATCGACGGGCTGGAACCCAATCGGGAACGTATTGCCGAACTGGTTGACCGTTCGCTGATGCTTGTCACCGCGCTGGCACCGGTAATTGGCTATGACAATGCCGCCAAGATCGCCAAGCATGCGCACCAGAACGGCCTGACGCTAAAGCAATCCGCGCTGGCGCTTGGACTGGTTGACGAGGCGACTTTCGATGCCCATGTCAGGCCGGAAGACATGGTGTAATTATCCACACCACCCTGTGGAAAAAGGAGTTATCCACATGCCCCTGTTGAAAACCATTGCCGGTGCTGTTGTCGGAGAAGTTGTCGGTCGCAAGCGTGGCCATGGCATATTGGGCGCTGGCCTCGGCATTGCTGCCACCCGGATTGCAACGCGATCGATACCGGGCGCATTGCTGGTTGGTGGCGCACTTTTGGCCAAAACGGTTTACGACAAGCGCAAGAAGCGGAAGAGCTAGAACTTTCCAGTCTCGATTTAACGTCATGAATGGCGTTCCGGACTTGCACTATTGCTAAAACCCGCTTGACGCCCCGCCCACTCTTCGACCAGTAGCGGCTATGGCTGGTTCCCATAATCAACTCGAGCGCCGCGGGCTGTTGTTTGTCCTTTCATCGCCCTCTGGCGCGGGCAAATCGACACTGTCGCGCATGTTGCTCGAGTCAGAACCGCAAATCGCGCTTTCTGTCAGCTATACCACACGCCCTCCCCGCCCCGGCGAGATTGATGGCGTGCATTACCATTTCACCGATGTTCCGACATTCAAGGCTATGGCTGCTAATGGCGAATTCCTTGAATGGGCGCATGTCTTTGGTCATCGTTACGGCACGCCCAAGGGCCCGGTCGAGGCCGAACTGGCGGCGGGCCGCGACGTGCTGTTCGATATCGACTGGCAGGGCGCGCAGCAGCTTTATCAGGAAGCCGGCCCCGATGTCGTGCGCGTCTTCATCCTGCCTCCTTCAATCGAGGAACTGGAGCGCCGTCTGCATGCGCGCGCGCAGGATAGCGATGCCGTGATTGAGGAGCGGATGGCGCGGGCGAAATCCGAAATCGGCCACTGGGATGGCTATGATTATGTCCTAATCAACGATGATGTTGAACGCTGCTTTGCCCAGGTACGCCAGATCCTGACTGCAGAGCGCCTGAAGCGGCGCAGGCAAAAGGGCCTGATCGGCTTTGTCCGGGATCTTGTCGCCAGCTAATGTTCTTCCGGCAGCGGTTCGTCATATAGCCGCCCCATAAATTCGTCGCTGTTGCGTGCGTAGGGATCGAGCTCGACGACATTGCCGTCCTTGAACAGCAATTGGAAATCGCCGCGCCAGCGCCGACGCCAGGCGACAAAATCCTCAACCGCATAGCGCCGTTCACGGCCATCCTCATCATAGGCAATCGTGCGGCCGCGCATCCGAAGCGATAGTTTGCGCACCCGATACACCAACAGCCCCGCATAAACCGCGCCCGCCCCAAAAATGAAGGATAGCCACCAGGCAACCCGCATCTGGAATTCGGCATCAGAACGTGCCGAGCCTACGAAAATCCAGACCCAGCCAATCAACGCAGACATTGCTGCGCTGCCAAGGAAGGAGAACCAGTGCATTCCCCCGGGCCGCAAAACCATCCAGCCTGGCTTGGATGTGCTGGGAACCGACAAGACGGTTATAAGGAGCAGCACAAACGCCACTCCGACGGCTATCAGAGGCAACAGCCCCTCAATCGTTACATAAGCCTGCATCGCCCACTCCTGCGCAGTGGGCTGACGATAACATAAAAATTCAATTTTGCGTTAAATGCGGAGCAGTTCGAGGAAGTGGGCAGCGTGTAAAAACTCTGCCTCACGATCTGACCGGTTCTTTTGCGCCCAATAGTCGGCACCCCAATTCTGTTCCTGCCACAATTCTTCAAGGCACACCACCTCCCACAGCGCAGCGGGTGTTCCAGCGCGCTCCACAATGGCGAGTACCGCGACGAGTGATCCGGCGAGATGCGCCAATTTGGCCATTGCCGCCAACTCAAAGGTCCCGCGCGCGAGCACGGCGGCACGCAATTTTTCAAGCGTGGCTTCAGGCTGCGGTTGGTGGAGCACACCATGGACGATACGGAACGAAACATCGTAGCGACCCTGCGCCCATTCGAGCCAGGGGCCCCAGATTTCCGCCTGTTTGGGTGCGAGCGGTTCGTCAGGCTCGGCGCGATAGCAAAAAGCGTCGCTTTCCGCATAGGCCGCGATCGAGGCAGCGAAGGCGGCACGATCGGGTGCAACATGATCGATTGCCGCATTGGCAAAACCTGTCATCGGCATCGCTGCAGGGTCGATCTCTTCTGCTACCCCCTCCCACTCGGCAACCACCGCATCTGCCAACGCCTTGGTTGGCAGGTAGAGTTCGTTGCGCATAGGCGTTTTAAGCGCTCGCCCATCAAGGCGGATGCCATAACCGTAGGTGCCCTGTTCACGGCCAACACTTTTCCAAAATCGCCGCATGTTCAGCCCTGCCCGGCGTCCTTCTTGTTCCAGCTTTTCTTGAGCAAAACGGGAAGAAGGAAAAATTCGATCATTCCCAGGATCAGGAAAAAGTATCCCAGCAGTGGCGGAAAATCGGGAAACAGGCGCCCGGCACTGATCGCAAGGCCCAACATCACAATGACTGCCCCCGAAAAGCGCAGCAGGTTCAAAATTATGAACCGCTGTTTCGCCTGCATTTCGCGTTCTTCACTGTTCATGATCGCCCTTCCAATGCCTGCATCAGCTCTTCCATCGTTTCGACCAGATGATCGGCGCCCGCCTCTCGCAATTCATCCAGCGGATGATAACCCCAGGAGACGCCAATAGTGCGGCAACCCGCCGCTTTGCCCATATGGATATCGTAAACCGTATCGCCAATCATCACAGCATTTGCCGCATCGACCCCGGCATCGGCCAGGGCCTGCCAGACCATCGACGGGTGCGGTTTGGATGGATGCCGGTCAGCCGTCTGCAACGTCACGAACAGGCCCTTGATGCCATGATGATCAAGGCAGCGATCAAGCCCGCGATCGGACTTGCCAGTCGCTACGCCGAGCAGCCAGCCATTCTCGTCCAGTTCGCTCAACACGGCAGCCATTCCGTCGTAGAGCGGCTCATCGACCAAGCCGTTTCCGCGTAGTGTGAAAAATGCCTGCTTGTAGCGCTCGGCCATATCCTGGTGCAGGCTATCCTCGGCATCAGGCAGCAATTGCCGCATCGCCTCGACAAGGCTGAGGCCGACGATGCGCCGCGTCGCATGGCGTGCTGGCGGCTGCAGGCCCGCTTCTTCAAACGCATGCTCCATTGCCATGCAAATATTGGCCTGGCTGTCGACCAGCGTGCCATCGCAATCGAAAATGGCGAGGCGCAATGCAGTCATGCCACCCATTCCCGCATCAGATGCGCCAGTGCACGCTTTCCAAGCTTTTCCAGTTGATCCGCAACGCGCAGCCGTTCGGCCTCGCTCTTGTTCTGCGACAGTTTGAAGGTCGGTCGCCACGCACGAACCTCCATTTCAAAACCTGTGATTGCCGTAGTCAGCTTGTCAAAATAGGCCGCGTCCATCTTGTCGCGGGTCCATGGCTTTTTGGGTGCCAGTCGGGCTTCGTTGACGGCGCTCAGATCGTCTAGCAGCGCAACAAGCCCGTCATGATCCATCTTGCGGACCGGCCCTTCCAGTTCGATGCTGATATAGTTCCACGTGCCAACCTGATTTTCGCCTTCATACCAATCAGGGCTGACATAGGCGTCTGGCCCGTTGACGACCACCAACGCTTCGCTGCCATGCAGATGGCGGGTGAGCGCATTGCCATTGGCAAGGTGGAATTGAATCGCGCCGTCGCCGGTGGAAAAGAGCGCAGTTTGGGCAACGCGCGGTCCATCAGGGGTTTGGGCGAAAACCATCCCGAAACCGATTTCCTGCACCAGCGCCTCCATGATCGCGCGCTGGTCGGCATCGCTGCCAGTCAGGCGGAATTTGGAATTTGGGTGCATTATTTCTTTCGCCCCTTGGAAGGCGCCTTGTTCCGACCAGGTTTGACCAAGGTTTTTGCAGCGCCCCGGCTGCGCCGTTCGCCCTTGCGTTCTTTCCGCGCGTCCTTCGCGCGCGCAGCGGCTGCCCGGCGCTTCGCTTCAGGGGTTTCCGATTTCTTCGGCTCGTCGAGCAGGAGCGCGTCACCGATTTCCAGATCGAAGCCCAAATCGGCAAAGCTATCTGCCATGTGGGGAGGCAAATCTGCACGCACATCAACCTGCCCGCCATCAGGGTGATCGATGCGGATACGCCGCGCATGCAGGTGCATCTTGCGGCTGATAGTCCCAGTCAGGAAAGCATCCTTGCCGCCATATTTGCCATCACCGACAATGGGATGGCCGATGGCTGCCATGTGCACGCGCAACTGGTGGGTGCGGCCTGTATAAGGCTGCAATTCCACCCAGCAGCATCGATTTCCCGCTCGTTCGACCACGCGATATCGGCTGCGCGACGGCTGCCCCTGTTCCTGGTCGACATGCATCTTTTCCCCACCTGTGCCAGGCTGTTTGGCAAGCGGCAGGTCGATGAAACCGTCATGAATATCGGGAACGCCAACGATCAACGCCCAATATACCTTGCGCGCGGTACGCGAGGAAAAGGCCTTCGAAAAATGGGCTGCGGCGCGCGGGGTGCGGGCAAGCAAAAGGGCGCCTGACGTATCCTTGTCGAGCCGGTGGACCAGCTTTGGCCGTGTCTCAAGTTCAAAGCATAAAGCATCGAGCAGGCCATCGACATGCTCTGCGGTCTTCGTGCCGCCTTGTGTCGCAAGGCCTGGCGGCTTGTTGATCACCAATGCTGCCTTGTCCTTGTGGATCACCAGACTGCGGGCGAATTCTGCGGTCTCCTCGCTGATTTTGGGACGGAAGCGTTTCGGCCGTGCATCGGCAACCGGTTCCGCAGGTGGCACGCGGATTTCCTGCCCTGCTTCGATGCGATCGCCGGGGGTGGCGCGCTTGCCGTCCACACGCAGCTGGCCGGTGCGCGCCCAGCGCGAGACGATGTTGAAGCTGGCGTCGGGCAGATGCCGCTTGAACCAACGGTCCAGTCGGATACCGTCATCTTCGGCATCAACGACAAAGCGGCGGATGCTTTGACTGTCCTTGCTCATGCCATCACCGCCCGACCGAGGCCAAGCCCGACGAACAGCGCAAGCAGCGCAAGAAGCACCGAAGCCAGTGCATAGCCGCCGGCCAGCGCGATTTCGCCGCGCTCCACCATTTGCGCCATTTCAAGGCTGAAGGCGCTGAATGTGGTAAAGCCGCCAAGAATGCCGACCCCGGCGAAGAGACGCACATTCTCCCCCGCATCCCCATTTCGAAACACAAATGTTGCGAGCAATCCCATCAACAACCCGCCCAGTAAATTAGCTGCAAAGGTTGGCCAGGGCCAGCCATGCGCCGTCACAGGAAGCGCACGCGCCAAGCCAAAGCGCGCGGCTGCCCCAATGGCACCGCCGGTCATCACAAGAAAATAAGACTGCATTGCCCCTGCATTAGCGATAGAATTGGGGAAAAACAGCCCCGTATCTTGTTCGCGTCAGTCGACGCGCTTCACCCGGCGCAATGGGCCATTGCCAACCTTCATCATATAGCCGCCAGCGACGCCCTTTTTGATGGTGATCGACAGGCCTTCGCGCAGGAAGGTGGTCAAGGCTTCGGTGGTTTGCCAGGTTCCACCATCGGGTATGGTGAACTGCCATTTGCCCAAGCCCAATTCGCGGACGGATTCGAGCGTAGTCTTGATTTCTTTCAGCCCTTCCTCTTCCGCGCTGTCATCGCCATCGAAGAAGGGCAAGTCAGGTAGCGAAAATCCGAAAAGCGAACGGCGCGTCTTGCGAACATCGCTGCGATCCAAAAGGACAACCTCTCTCGCTAAACGTGCCTTTTCAAACTCAGAGCTCGACATATCGAAACATGCCAGGCGCGCAGCCGTATCTTCGATCGAACGGCAAGCCAGCAGGTCGGTATAAGCTTTGGGCGGCGCTTCATCATCTGCATGGGCCGGCAGCGATGCCATCAGCACGGCAGGAACAGCAAAAAGGGCAAGGCGCATGGCAATTCTCCACTCCGAACGCGCCAACTATATGGCGGAATCCATCCGCTTCCTAGGACAGAGTTTGCCGCCCGAGAAATGGGGGGCAAAAGCCCCCCAGTCGTTTCGGTTTCGGAACAGGAAGAATGATCAGCGGCCGTTATTGGCCACAATGTCGACTGCAGTGCCGCCGCCCTTGAGCGCGGTCAGGGTTATCACATAAGCGCCGCCATCATTATCGCGCACGCCGCCGAGCATATGTTCGCCATCACGAATTTCATAATCGGCGGTGAAACCCGAACGTTTTGCCCGCGTGTAATAATAATCAACGACCGCCTGCCGAGCCGCACCTGTGGTGAAACTGACAACACGGATATCGCAGATGCCGCCTTCAACGCCCGCCGCTTCCTTCACCCGGCCATTCGGATAGACGGGGAATTCGGTCGGCATGCGCGCCGCCCAACCAGCGCCATATTGCAGTTTCGCCTCACAAGTGCCCTTACCGCGTTTCACACCTTGCGCTGCGGCCCTTGCCTCCAATGTCTCGCCGCGATTGGCTGCGCAATCATTGCACTCTTCAGCGCCAACGACGCGCGGCTTGGGTGCGCGCATCAGCTTCGCATTGGCAAGTTCCTCTGCCGAGGCGGTTGCACCTTCATAGCCGCTGTCAGATGGCTTTTTGCCGTCGAGCGGGCTGTCGGCTGCCCGCACCATGTTGCTGTTCGATTTGCCTGCAAGGTCCGGGTCGACCAGTATCTTGTCTTGCACCGCGCCGGTCATTGCGGGGTCGGAGCCCTTGCCGACCAATTTTTCATCAAGTGCAGCGACATCGTCTCCGCCTTCGCTCCCCCCGCCGCAGGCAGACAGCATCAAAATGCCGCCGCTCAGAGCCAGAAGCGCGACGGTTTGGCCAAATTTGTGTTTCCTGATCTGCATGTTCATGCTCCGGATTAACTGTTGCCCGTCTGGCTGCGTCGCATGATGGCGCAAATCCAGTGACAAACAAGGTTAACCGGTGTTCCGGAGCCACCGATCCAATTGATTTTACAATAGAATACAAACCCTGTGCCAGCGAGAGACATCCGCCAGCCAAGGGTTAAGAATTGGCGGCAGTGTTATTTGACCATCCCGCGATACGAAATAGTTCCCTCTGCGCCCGGCGCGATCGGCTTGGCAAAAATCCAGCGCACATGGGTTACATCTTCTGCCGCTGCCGCACGAAGTGTTGCTGCGGCGCCATCCTCGCCAGCCACCGACACTTTGAGATCGGCCAATTTACCCCAGCTTTTGCCGCCATCGACCGATACTTCGGCCCAATCCTCTGCAACCGACACGAACTGGACCGGCCCGGGCATCGGATTGACTGCGCGAAAATCCGCCGCCGGTTCCGAACCCTTGTTCACATAGCGCAAAGTGAAAACCACCCTGTCGCCGGGTACGACGATCACGTCCTTGGGTTGTTTGAGGACAATCCGTTCTTTGCCATCGGCGCCGATTTCCTGCCGCTCGATCATTGCCTCGCTCGACAACGCTACCGAATTGGAAAGCAGCATCACCGGCGCTGCCATCACAGGCGTAGCCAATAGAGGGGCCGCACCCAAACCGACAAAGGTAGTTGCGACAGCAATGGCTATGTGGTTGAACTTGCTATTCATTTTTGCTTCCCGAGTTTCAGGCATGACCATTTCTTCGCGGGAAATACTGAAGAAAAATGGTTAAAGGGTGGTAAACTTAAGGGCTTTGCGGTGCAGAGTTTACAACCGCTTGCGCCTAGTAAATACCGCCTTCTTTGGTCATGAATTCCTGGTCGCGCTGGGCGCTGCTTTGCCCGCTTGCCCCGGCTCCATCGGATGCCGTCGAAGCTGCTGCTTCCTTCTTCTTCGGCTTGTCGTCGCGTTTCTCTAGCTCATCCTGCCGGATCGTCCGCTTCGGTTCTGTTTCTGCCGCAAAGGCTTCCCAGATCACAGAACCCTTGGGGTCGTTATCGTCAGGCCAAGCACCATAGACACGTTTACCTGATTTGCGGTCGATGCGAACCAAGCGCACACCATTGGGTGCGGTGAAGGGTAGCTTGGGGAGGCCGGCATAGGCTTGGCGGGCGAACTGTTTGAAAATCGGTGCAGCAATCGAACCACCTTGTGCATAGCCACCCATGTTTCGCGGCTGGTCAAAGCCCAGATAAACACCCGCAACAAGGTTCGGCGAACCGCCGACAAACCAGACATTGGTCGGACCATTGGTCGTCCCCGTCTTGCCGAACAGCGGCCGATCAAGATCGCGCAGGATGGTTGCCGTACCGCGCTGGATCACGCCTTCGAGCATATGTACAACCTGATAGGCCGTCACCGGATCCATCACCTGCTTCCCGCCGGGCTTGAAGCGCGGCATGGGCTTTCCATCCCAATCCTTCATATTGCAGCCTTTGCAAGGCTTCCAATCCTTGGGCCAGATGACTTTGCCGGTGCGCGACTGCGCAAAATCGATAACCGTCGGTTTCAGTTCACGCCCATGGTTGACCAGCATTGAGTAGGCGTTGGTCATCTTGAGCACGGTCGTATCGCCTGCACCCAGGGCATAAGAGAGATAAGGCGGGTAATCCCCGATGCTCATCGCCTTGAAGGTTTTCACGACATTTTCCATGCCGGAATCGCTCGCTGCACGAACCGTCATCAGGTTGCGCGATTGTTCAAGCCCCCAGCGCATCGTCTGCGGCCCCGCCCCGCCACCGCTGAAGTTGCGGAAACATTTTTGCCCAAGCGATGCGCCCTGCCACACGCAATAGGGTCCATCAACGATGATCGAAGCCGGCGTCATGCCACTGTCGATCGCGGTCGCATAAACAAATGGCTTGATCGTCGAGCCGGGTTGGCGCTGCGCCTGTGTAGCGCGGTTGAAGCTGGAAATGCGCGAGTCAAAACCGCCTTGCATCGCCAGCACGCGCCCATTCACCGGGTTTTGCACGACCATCCCGCCGCCGACTTCGGGAACGGTGCGAAGTTGATAGGCCCGTCCACCCATCGGCGCGACCGCAATCACATCCCCCGCTTTCAATGCCGCAGGTGCAACGTTCAAAACACCGGTGTCGCCATCGGCAAAGCCTATCTCCGCACCGCCACCGCGTTTGCGGATAGCAACCGCAATACGCCAGTTGCTGTAGCCGATACCGATATTGGAACTGGCCAAGCGCGATTGCCATTTGCCATCGTCCATCGGAATGGTGGCAATAGGTTTGCTCCATGCGCGACCACCATGATAGCGCAGGAGGCCGTCGCGCAGCGCCTTCGATGTCCATTCCTGATATTCAGGGTTCATCGACGAACGCACCCACAACCCGCCTGCATAGACACTAAAGGGGCCTTGCTCGGCAGTCTCGCCGAACTGCTCAATCAATTGGCGGCGAACTTCCTCGGCAAAATATCCGCCTTCATTCTTATATTGCTGGCCTTGCCGCGGGATCAGCCCCAGCGGCATCGCCTTGGCCTGATCGGCGCGCGCCCGCGATACCCAGCCATTGGAGACCATTTCCTCCAAAATCCAGTTGCGGCGTCCGATTGCGGCACGCGCATGTTCGACGCGGCTGTAACGCTCCGGCGCCTTCGGCAAGGCAGCCAGAAACGCCATTTCGTGCAGTTCGAGCGCATCCACGCTCTTGCCGAAATAGGCTTGTGCGGCCGCTTCGACGCCGAACGCCTGACGGCCAAGCGCGATTTCATTCATATAAAGCGAAATGATCTGCTGCTTGTTCAACGCGCCTTCGATGCGATAGGCAAGGATCGCCTCCTTGATCTTGCGCGTGTAGCTATATTCGTTGGTCAGCAGCAGGTTTTTCGCCACCTGCTGCGTGATTGTCGACGCCCCGCGCGAGCGGCCCGAGCTCGTCAAATTGTCGAAAACCGCGACAACAATGCCGATATAATCGATGCCGCCATGGCTGAAGAAATTCTTGTCCTCTGCCGACAGATAGGCGCGGACGAGCATCGGCGGAAAATCGGCATAATCGAGTTGCACCCGGCGTTCGCGCGCATAGCTGTGGAACGGCTCGCCGTTGATGTCGCGCACCACGGTGGGCAGTGGCGATTCATATTCAACCAGCGCCTCGGCATCGGGCAGATTGCGGAGCAACACGGCCCACAGCAGGATATAACCGAGCACCAGCCCGCCGACCGCATAGGCACCCAAGCGGAACCATTTCTTCTGCCAATTGGCCTGAAGCTGCTCCCATAGCCCTCCCGCGCTTCGGGATAGCTTGTATCTCACATTGGTCGGCGCACTCTCGTCCATCGCCCGTCTCTCTAGCGGATTCGTGGCAAGCGTCCAGAACCTTGTCGATGGGATGAGAGCTTATTTACGCCTTGTGGCGCGCGCCCACCGGGGGCGGATCCTGCGGCGGACCGGCAAAACATTGCGCGATCGCCATCCAGCGCGTTGCGACGGGGCCACTAACCTTAAGCGATGTATCGCCGATATTGCGGCATTGGGTGACGACCTGGCAGAATTCGGAAGCACTGCCTTCGATCAGGTCTTCACCCTCGCCATATTCCCAGACCGCACCTGATGGGGCGGCAAGTTTCAGCCGCGGCATCGGGCCTGGTGTCTCTTCCTTGCGGTTCTTGAATGTCCAGCCATAGGTGTTGACCCCCAACCGCACGATATTGCCGATGCGGTCGGCATCGACGCGATCTGCGCCCAGCGCATCATACACGGCTTGCGCGTGCGCCCAGCTTTCCATCAGGCGGGCTGTAATCGAGCTGATCACGCTCATATCCGGCCCCACCCACAGCACCCGCATTTTCGGATCTGCATTGGCAAAGCGCGGTGTCATCTCGCGGACCTGCGCTATCCAGGCATCGCGCAGCTTTGTACCCGACAGCCCTTCGAGATATAGCTTCTCGAAATCGGGCAGCCGGCCACCGCGAATGCCGGCTGCCATTTGCCCTAGAAATGCCCGGAAAGCCTCTGCATCGCTCAGCGCCAGATCGGCGGCGATATTCCAGACATGCAGGTGGCGCAGGACTTCATCGATCGTCCAGCCCTTGAACAGGGTCGGCTTCGCATAGTCCGCATCTGCAAGCGGAGAGAGCAAGGCGTGGATTGCCTCGCTCTCGTCCCGAAAATCCTGCGCTTGCTGCATCAGCCCTTGCTCATGAAGCCGAACAGATGGCCGGCAACCTTGCGCATCTGGATTTCTTCCGCACCCTCGGTGATGCGATAGCGGCGGTGATGGCGATAGATGTGCTCAAACGGTTTGTGCCGCGAATAGCCGATGCCACCATGCACCTGCATCGCCCGGTCAGCCGCATCGCAGACGAGGCGGTTTGCGCGATAATTGCACATCGAGATTACGTCGGAAAGCTGCTTGGCCACTTCGGGCTTGGGCATGGTATCCATCTTGGCACTGGTGGCATAGATCAACTGCCGCAGCATCGCTGCCTCGGTGTGCAACTCAACCAGCGGGAACTGGATTGCCTGGTTGACCGCAAGCGGTTTGCCAAAGGGTTTGCGTTCCCGCGCATATTTGACCGCTTCGTTGATGCAGTACTGCGCCGCACCCAGTGACGAAGCAGCCTGCCGGATGCGGTTTTCGTGCACGAAATGCTGCGCGAGTGCGAGGCCATAATCCAGATCGCCCAACACCATGTGCCCCGGGATCCAGACATTTTTGAGCGCGACCTTGGGGTGGTCAGTCGGCATGTTGAACGTCCACAAATATTCGCCAACTTCAAAACCAGGCGTGTCTGCCGGAACAAGGAAGCAACCGATACCCTTTGCATCACCATCCTTGCCGCTGTGGCGGGCGAAGACCATGCAATGCGAATGATGGTGCGCACCGGTGGTCCACATCTTGTTGCCGTTGATGAGCCAGCCATCGACCCCGTCGCGTTTTTCCGGAACTGCACGGGTATCCATCCAGGTGGCGTCCGATCCATGATGCTCTTCGGTGAGGCCAAAGGTACAGCGCATGCGCCCTTCAAGCATCGCCGGGATATATTCCTGCTTCTGCTCTTCGGTACCGAAATCGCGGACCATGAGCGGCTGGACGAGGTTGCCGACGATCGAGCTTTCGTTCTGAAGATCATTGTGCGCCCCCGGCAGGGATCGAACCTGCGGCCTGCGGTTTAGGAAACCGTTGCTCTATCCACTGAGCTACGGAGGCATGGATGACTTGGATGCGCGAGGAAACGGGCGAAATCGCTAATCAGGATACTCGTGTCGAAGTGGACACCCTGAACTCCGCTCCAATTAGCCTTTCGCTGAATGAAGACCGTCGGCCTCGTTCTCTACCCTCAGTTCACCGCCCTCGACATCGTCGGGCCGTTCCAAACGCTGGTGGATGTTCCGGGTCTCGACGTGTTCTTCGTCGCCGCACAATCGGGCCCCGTGGCGGACCACACGGTAAGACTCACCTTGGAAGCGACTCGTTCCTTCGCTGAGGTCGACTCGTTGGTCGTACTCGTGGTGCCGGGTGGATTCGCCGACCGTGACATCGACGCCACGAACGATGTCG
>JALREL010000192.1 GCA_023262005.1 Sphingorhabdus sp.
GTGTAGCCGTTCTCGTCCTTGTAGGTCTTGCCGTCCTTGCGGGCGGGACGGTCGGTGACGACCGAGATCGAGGTGATGTTGGTGCCGCCCTGGGTAGTGCGGGTTTCGGGATCGCGGGCAATGCGGCCAACGAGGATAACGAGATTGGTCATGGTCTTTCTCCTGATCGAGCATTCCGGGTCCATCCCGGCTGCAAACCCGACTAGGAAGCGGCCCCGGCGAAGCGCACCGAAGGGAAACCTCGATTTGGTTCGGGTGGTGCGGGCAGCCGGGCGCAGCCCGGCAACTCGGCCGGACCTGATCGGGGTTGCGCGTCTCGACGGGGGTGCTTCAGGAAAGGTTTGCTTACAGGCCGGGTTGGTCCCGAGTGCCTTGCACAGGCTAAGCCATGACTTTTCGCATTGACGGGCTGCGACGTGCCCCCCCCCGACCTCGCCTGCCTTCAAGGCGACATCATATCTCGACGACGAAAGCTCCTCCCGAAGCCGACGAATGACCACCTGAAAACGCACCGCTAGCACCAGTCTCCACAGTGCCAAGCGGCATCGGCCCGTCCAGGCGATGCCCCCGCAACATCCAGTCTTGGGGCGTGATGAGGCGCCCCCAATCCGCAAAGGAAGGGATCGCACCCAAGTCCTCGCGGACGTGCTGCTCGCCTATAAGACGAACGGGCACGACACGGCTGTCGGCGTTGACGATGGTAGGCCCGAACAGCGTTTCAAGCATGAAAATGCCTTCGGCATGGTGCCGAAGGGCCCGGTGCCGCGGATCAGCAAAGATCGCCTTCGACTGGTCAAACCATTGGTGGAGCGGCAGGTAATCTTCCACCACCCCTCCCCATTTCCGGACCGACGATAGGGCGTGATAATAGCAATGAGCCATCGCACTTCTCCTAGAGATCAGTCGAATGGTCGTCGGTCGCCGTGTAACGCAGCTGGCAGTCCAGAACGAAACTCGGCGTAGCCACGTCGATGATCAGTTCGCCGCAGGCACCATCATTGATTTCCCATCCGAGATGATGGCGTTCGAGAGCAAGGTACGTCAGTTGCTCGATGGCGGAATGGAGGCTCTGGTCGTCGCCTTCTCCAGCATAGTCGATCGTCACTTCGGGACACGGAACACTCGCCCCGACGGCATCAGAGAAGACGCATTCTTCGACCGCACCGCTGTCGCCGCACCCATCGAAGCGGATTTCTACGCGGGCAATTTCGGCATTGCGCAGCGGGTCAATGATAGCTGCCTTGAGCCGTTGGATTTCACTTTGCGCCTGCGCCGCGCGTTCGGCCTGGCGGACAGCAAAGTCCGCCATGATTGCCTGAAAATCAGTCATGAGAAATCTCCTGATATGTGCGGGCAAGCACCAATCGTCTTGCCCACGATAACAAGCGATCTCTTTCCTCTGACGGGCTGCGCCAGCGCCGATAGCGCTGGCGCGATGCCCGACGCATCAGTCGGTATCCTGCGCCGCGCGCTTGGGGGAAGTGCCCAGCGGACCACGGCGATCTACAACCGTGATCCGACGGGATTTGGCTTCGATGACGAGGCGCTCCAGGACTCCGTTTCCGGGAAAGGCGACGACATAACGGGGGTCGAGCGAGAGCATACGCTCGTTGCGCTTGAAGCCTGCGCGTGCCCCGAGGCGCATGTCGAGGGAGAAGCTGATTTGCGGGATGTTGCGTCGTTCCGCCCATGAGGATGCCAGACGGTCAACACCCTTGGTATCACCGCCGTGGACAAGAACCATGTCAGGAACCCGGTCGTGGACCTTGTCCAGAGTAGCCCAGACATTGTTGGCAAAGGTGAGAGCGTCCTGCTCGTTTGGATGGCGTGTGCGGCCACCGGCAAAGATCACCGGCGTACCTTCTGGCATGGCGGCGCGGCGTTTCGCTTCGGACCGAGCTCGGACGAACTCGCGGCCCTCGACAAGCGCAGAAGTCAGCATGGCACTGTGATTGAAGCGCGAGCTCGACACAGGTTTCCACGAAGATCCGAACTCGTTGAGATAGAGGGCAGCGGCCACCTCACGCATCTCTTCGAGAGCAAGCATGGCGCCTTCGGCACACTGCGCACGCTCAACCTGGGTCTCGAGTTCATGGGTGTGAATTTCGGATCCATCGGCAGTGGCGAGGAGTGCTCGGACCTCGTCGGTTGCGCGGTCGACTGCGGCCGATTTGCGGGTCGCGGAACGATGGAAGATGTTGACGAACGCCCAACCGAGGTCCTCGGCATCGGCCTCCAGCGCAGTCCCAGAGACCATCGCAAATAGATCGGACCAGACCGCTTCGAGAGTCTGGACGACCGCTTCGTGGACCGGAAAATCATTGGTGGAAACCGGGGCAGGACCAATCGAAAAACCGGAAAGGTCGAGGCCGGCAAGTTGCTCGGAAAATGATGAGTGCATGGGTATTGTCCTCCTGACTGGCGTGAGGCTGACGCACCCGCTCATGGCTGCGCCAGCGAGAGCCCGTCAGGGCCAGCTTGAGGCAGTCTCCGCACCCGACAGGGGGAAACCCGCTTGGGCAGGCTGGCGCGGGCAGGCCAACGGCCCAAAGGGCCGGGCCAACTCGGGCCTGCGCAAGCCGGGTTGCGGCAGACTGGCGGCTGGCCCAGGGCCTCTCTCGCATGGCTTCAGACCATGAGTGCAAAAGCAAGCTTCGTCAGGGAGGACAGGCACTTCGCCACGACCAAAGTGACTGGCGCATCAGGCTACCCGTTTTGCGTAGACGCCCTCACCGTTCGACATGTGACCGAGGCAGACGTAGTCGCCGAACAACGCTTCAAAGCGGGAGGCGATCTGGGACAGCCAGCGTTGTGCCCTCGGCGATCTGGCCGTGCGCCAATCGGCATCCCAATAGGCGCCATCGTCACGCTCGACGATCCACACCGCAACCAGGCCGGCGTAAACCGACACGCCGAAATCCGCGTAGGCATTGCGCATGAGGATGCGGTCTTCGCACCCCCGCCAACCGTCGTGCGCGATCAGGGAAGGGAAAGCCCGCCCAGCGCGCTCACGCAGATCCTCGCGGAGCCATTCATATTCGAAGTCCCAGTCGTCGTCGTTTTCGACTTCGAGCACCGTGAAGGCCACGATGGCCCCGCTGGGGGAGCTAACCGATCGGCCCATGACACCCTCCTTCAGGCGGCCAACGCAGCGTCGGCAGACGCCTCGTCGGTATCTTCGGCAGAGATCCGTCCTCCGAGTTTGAGCAGAAGCCTTGATGCTTCCTCCGCCTTTGCGGCAGCGGTGAGAATGGCACGGTCATCCTGCTTCAGGAGCTTGAGCCAGTGCTCGATATAGCTCGCATGGCTATCGAGGTGGGTGACTGGCAGACCGAGCTCAGCGCCAAGCATGGCGCTCGAAAGTTCGGCGATGAGTTCCTCGGCGGCGTAAGCTGCAGAACCAAATCGATTCTTGAGATTACGGTCGAGGCGGCTGGCATGGCCGGTCCAATGCGACAGCTCGTGTGCGAGCGTCGCGTAATAGTGGTCGAAGCCCGAGAAGAGATGCGCGGGCGGCATTGTCACCCGGTCAGCCACTGGCTCATAATAGGCTTCGTCGCCCTGATGCCGCAGGACGGCCGGAACACTGGCAAAGAATGAGTCGAGTTCAGCCTGACGGCCCTCGGGTTCAACCACTTCAAGCGTCGCGGCGGGATGGAAACGTTCCGGAAGGCCTTCGACCTGATCGGCATTGAAAACCGGATAGGCCTTCAACACGCGACGACTTTCGTCGGTTTTTTCGCCGGTGTCGGGAGCTTCGACTTCCTTGGTGTAGCTCTTGTAGAAGATGGCGATGGTGGATTTTTCGCCCTTGCGCACCTGCGCACCCAATTCTTTGGCCTGATTGTAGGTCATCCAGAACGGCGAGGCGTAACCGCACATATCGGCAACCATCCAGAGCCAGAAAACATTCATGCCGCGATAAGGGACGCCGCACGCGCGTAATGGGCGCGAGATTGGCACACCGCGCCATGGCTTGATCCACGGCTTCGTGCCGGACTCGAGGCGGGCGATGATTTCCTGGGTGATACGGGCAGCAGGCGACAATCCGCTGCTTTGTCCCTTGCGATAGGCCATGTTGGATCTCCTGAAATGGCCTGACGACAGTTTCGTCGGTCAGTGCCGGAGATCCCGGAGCCCCCTCCACTCTCTTTCCATGAAGGAAGCGGCCCCCCGGCATGTGCCGGAGGACCGCTTCACGGTGGCGAGCAGCCGTTCCTGTCAGGAGGAGGTCAGGCGGCCAGCTCGCTCGGGGGCTGATTGTCGTCGTTGGCGACACAATCCGCGTCGGGACCTTGCGCTTCGTTATGGGCAGGAATTTCCGGCTGCTCGGCAAAGCGCATGACTTCGGGCACCCAGGCGAGCGCCCTTTCCCGAACTTCGACCTCGGTAATGTAGGTCCCCGCGAAGACGCGCTCGGCGCTCATCGCGAGATCGCCCTTTTTCACCGATGCGAAGCGCGAGGACAGTTCCAAACCGCCAACGTCGGTGAGCGCATCAAGGATGACCTGCTTCGAGACGCGGTCGAAGTAGTTCGCCGCGGTCGGACGCCACCATTGTGCCATGTCGATGCCGATCGTGCTGCCCAGATGATCCTGGAACGTGATCTGACGTTCGCCAGCCATGTTAAGGCTCGCCTCGAGCGTACGAGCGACGACGAAGCCGAGCCATGCTGCGCGACTTTCATCAGCGAGTGCCCGAAACATCTTGAAGCGCGACGAAGCGTCTTCGCCAGATCGCCAGCTCTCATCGAGACCCGAGCGCAGGTCCGCAAGTGATGCGCTTGCCGGCGCATCCTTCGCTTCGAACCCTACAATCGGACCCGCGGGGACGCCGCCACGCAAGGTCGTGGCCGCGTGTGACCGCCAGTCGTGGGTGTCGGCATCCGCGAGGGTGAAGACCATGATGTCGAGCGAAAGGCCGGGATCCGATGCCACGTGGAGCGCGAGCACGTCACGACGTTGCATCGCAAGTTCGTCGACCAGACGCTTGGAAAGCGTTGCACGGCGTCTGCCATCACTGCCGACACTCGCAACGACTTCGACGACATCTTCGTCACCAACGACTTCGATGTCGCGCTCGCCGTAGAACACCGGCTGGAGAACCGGTGTGCCGTCGCGCGAGAGAACGAGGATCATTCCGGCATCGGCCTTCAGTTCGGGTGCCAGCTCCGGGGGCTTTGCCCGAATGTCCTGGCATTCGCGCTCGATAGCTTCGATCGTCGCCTCGGCCGCAGCAATTGCTTCTTCGGCGCTGTCTTCGTCCTCAAGAATGGCCGCATGCTCGTCGTACGAGGCATCAAGCTCGTCAAGGCGGGCAAGTTCGGCGTCAGTCAACGGAGCCGGCTCGGCTGGAAGTCGAATGAGGCCTTCGACGAGATCGTGACTGGCATAGGCGTCAAGCGTCGGCCTTACCCAGGCAAGACCCTGCTCTGCTGCGAGCGCCTTGGCGCGCTTTTCCATCTCCTCTGCGGCGAGCGTTTCGAGAAGCGCGACATCGACCCAGGACTCGCTGTCATCGTCGTCGAAGAGTTCGCGTTCGATCCGGCCACCTGCAGCGATATAGGCTTCGCGACCTACAAGGCGGGCCCGAGCATCGCTGCCGCGAACCGTGCCGGAGAGCACCATGCGCCGGATACTGTCGGCGCTGGGCGCATAATACCCCGAGGACGCCTGTTCGTAGACGCGAGCCTGAATTTCCTGGTCGGAGGTCGCGCCGAAAGCTTTGGCGAGATCGAGAGTGATTTCACCGGATGCCAGAGCATCGAAGACGACAGGCGCGAGTGTCGCGAGACGCAAACGGCCTTCTACGAAGCGTACCGTCAGCCCGAAGCGGCGCGCGACATCTTCCGTCGAGGCACCAGCATCAATAAGGGCAGCGAACGCCTGTGCTTCGTCGGCGGGGTTCATCGCGAGGCGATGGAAGTTCTCGGCCAGGCTCGTTTCGACTGCGATTTGCGCATCGTCCTCAAGCACGAGGCAGGTAACCTCGTAGCCCTTCGGCAGGACTTTCTCTTCGGCAAGCGCTAGCAAGGCGCACCGGCGGCGCTCTCCGGCTTCGACCTCGAATTTGCCACGAGCCGCAGGACGAACGATGAGGTTCTGCAACAACCCATGGGCTGCAATGCTCGCTTTCAGTTCGGAATCTGCGGCGGGGTCACCGTAACGGCGCACATTGCGAGGGGACTGGACCAACTTGGTCAGCGGGATCGTTTTGATCATGGTACTTACTCCTGAATATGAGCACAGGCATCGACCTTCGACGCTCATTCGGCTCATTCAGAACCAAGCCCCCTTCCCTCTTGGTGACTGTGGGCGGGCCGGCCTCCGCCTGCCCGGTTCAGGACACAAGACTTAGGAAAGTATACATTCGGCCCAAACAATGGGTGGGTCCGCAATCGCCGACATAGCCGACGGGCGCCCCCAAGATTGGGCAGTTCTGAAGCTGCAGCGAGATGTGATCCCGCCTGCCGGATACGGGTCACCGGATGCATCCATTGGGATGTCTTCAAGCAGCAAACGATAGATTAGAGCAGTGGATAAATACCTCCGGGACTCAACCGCCAAAAATGCATAGAATATGGCAGTTTGACTGCAACCGGTCGCTACTTCTGGGGGATGACCTGTCTGACATCACGGTCGATGATTTGAATGCCGCACTCACCGGTGACCCGGAGGCCCTCGAAGTTCACCTCGAACTCGTCGAGCGCGACGTCGTTCTCGACGGGCATCTCGTAAAAATTCACTGCCATTGCCTGACCGTCGACGCCAATGGCCGCGTAGAACCCCATCGGCTTGCCGAGTTTATGCGAAATGCGGTGACCACCTACGCAATACCTCGGGCAAGGATGGCCGCAGCCAAGGCGCGGGACGAAAAATACAAGAGCGGTGAGGCTGTTGCAGCGTTGCACGAAGAGGCCAAGCGGTCGTTCACGGATCTCGCGCGAACCGGCGAAGGCGGTGAGATGCTGCTCTTTCTGCTGGCCGAGCGCTTTTTGAAGCTGCCGCAAATCCTCTGCAAGATGGACCTGAAGACGGATACCAGACAGCACTATCATGGCGCTGATGGTGTATATGCGGGGGTGACGGACGACGGAATTTTGAAGCTTTTTTGGGGTGAATCCAAGGTATACAAAGACGTCAGCGAAGGGATCAAAGATTGCTTCGCTTCAATTGCCCCCTTCCTAATCGAGCCGGACCACGAAGGTGCCGAGCGCGAAAAGGACTTGATCCTTCTGAGCGACAAAGCCGACCTGTCTGACCCGACTGTCACGGCCGCGCTCCGGCAGTATTTTAACAAGGACTCAAAGCAGTCAAAGCGCGTCAAATACTGCGGAATCGCGCTGATCGGGTTTGATGCAGCCTTCTATCCTAGCGACGGCGTCAAGGCGGTGGCGGAGGAAATTACAAAAGCCGCCAAGACTGAGCTCGAAAACCTGAAGACGCGGATTGGAACGCGACTGACTGCCGAAAAGCTGGATCAAATTGAGATCGAGGTGCTTTGCATCCCTCTGCCTTCAGCGGATGGGTTCCGGAAGGCATTCCTCAAAGCGATGGGGCTCACTGAATGAGCCTCGAAGAGTTGACCAAGTGGCTGGTGAACGAGGGCATCAAAGACGATGTAGCTGTCCTAACCCGTCGCACCGTTAGGACTGAGCTGGACCATCTTGAGCCTGAACCCGCGGAAGACCCCGATATCGACTGGCATCGGCTCTTGTTTGCCGGAAGTATCCTGGCTCGATCCGAAATCCGACAGCATCAGGAGATCGCGCTGCGAATTGCGACCGGTGCCGTCACGCTGGCAGATTCACAGCCCGTGAAAGATGCCGGGGCGGTCCTGCTTGATAAGCTATCCAATTTCCGCGCGGTGGCCCTCGCGAACAATCGCGAATTGCTGGAGACGGACTTGGAGGGCCGCTTAGGTCTGGGACTGCGAATGGAAGCCCAGCGCCGAAAGTTGGATCATTCTGTTCTCATGGAATCCAGCGGAAACTGGTTGCAAGTCAACGATTTCCAGCAGCGGTTTTGGGATAGCGCCACGAAAAACACATGGTTATCGGCGTCCGCCCCTACAGCTTCCGGCAAGACGTTCCTCGTCTTGCAGTGGCTGATCAATCATATGCGCTCGGCTGAAACGCGCGTCTCGGTCTATCTCGCACCGACGAGGGCACTGGTTTCGGAAATCGAGACGAACTTGACCTTGCTGCTGGGCAGAGGCGCAGAAATTGAGGTTTCATCCCTCCCGCTCCGGGAGAAATATGATGCCGCGTACGAGGGGGGAAACAAACTCATCCTCGTGTTCACGCAGGAGCGGCTTCACCTTCTTGCCAACGTACTCGGCGATGACGTCCACGTCGATTTGCTGGTCGTCGATGAAGCTCACAAGATTGGCGACAACCAGCGGGGCGTCATTCTGCAGGATGCTATCGAACGGCTCGAGCGCACTAACCCCAACCTGAAGGCCGTGTTCATCAGCCCTGCGACGCAAAATCCTGAAGAATTACTGGCGGACGCTCCAAGTGCGGCAGACGTAGATTTTGTTGACAGCGACTCGCCGACCGTCATTCAAAACCTGATCGTCGCTGAGCAGGTTCCTCGTAAACCAAAACGATGGAAGCTTTCGATACGCCAAGGCGTCATTTCTGAGCAGATCGGTGTGTTGGAGCTTAGCAGCTCACCAGGCACATTGAGCAAGAAGCTGGCCTTCATAGCGGCGGCAGTCGGGGAGCGCGGCGGCACCTTGGTATATGCCAATCGTGCAGGCGACGCCGAAGATATCGCCGACCTGATTTCCCAATTGATCCCTCCGGTCGATGGTACAGACAAGGAGTTGGTCGAACTTGCCGATCTGGCAAAAAAGGGCGTCCATCCCAATTTTTCTCTAGCATCTCTCGTTCTTAAGGGCGTGGCGTTTCATTACGGCAACATGCCATCCCTGATACGTCAGGAGGTGGAGCGCCTATTTCGTAGCGGGAAAATTCGCTTTTTGGTTTGCACTTCGACGTTGATCGAAGGCGTGAACCTGTCGTGCCGCACGATTGTCGTTCGTGGCCCAAGAAAAGGCATTGGGCATCCGATGGAGCCTCATGATTTCTGGAATCTCGCGGGACGAGCTGGCCGATGGGGTAACGAGTTTCAGGGAAACATCGTTTGCATCGATCCGGACGACACCACCGCCTGGCCCAACGGCGTCCCCATACGATCCCGTTATCCAATCAAGCGCGAAAGCGACGCCGTTCTTGAGACGGGTGACGGCATGGCCGACTATCTTGAAAGGAGGGCAGATACGCCACTGTCAGAGCTGCCTGATGTTGGTCAATTCGAACAGGTTGGTGCATACCTTCTGGCGACTTACCTCCGCTTGGGTTCGATCGAGCAGGCGGGATTCGCGAAGCGTCATAATCCCGCAACCATCGCGAAGATCGACGCGCAACTTGCCGCTTTGGCGGACACGATCGAGATCGGCTCTAACATCGCCGAACGTCACCCGGGCGTGAGCGCGCTGGGACTCCAGTCACTGCTCAATGCTTTTCGAAACTACCAAAAGGATGTCGAAAACCTGATCCCCGCTCCGGTCGAGAGCCAAGACAGTTATGATCGGTTCGTTACGATAATGCGCAGAATCAACGAGCACCTATATCCGGCTTTCATGCCTGACAGTCTGATCCCGCTCTATGTCGTCATCGTCGTGCAATGGCTTAAGGGCCTTTCGCTCGCAGCGATGATAAGGAAGAATATCGAGTATCACCATACGCATGGACGGTCTTACGTCCTGCCCACGCTGATCCGGCAAACGATGGAGCTTGTCGAACAGGTCGCCCGATTCAGAGCTCCAAAATATTTGTCAGCATACATGGACATTCTCCACCTCCATCTCCGCGAGATTGGCCGCGAGGACCTGATCGACGACTACCTGGATATCGGGACACAGCTCGAATTTGGCGTTTCGACGCGCACTCTCCTGTCATTGATGGAACTGGGCCTGTCTCGCATGAGCGCGGTAAGCCTCTACGAGAAGATTGCCAGGGACGACCTAACTAAAGAAGGATGTATGCAATGGGCACTAGAGCGCGACGCCCAGTTTGAGACAATGGACATCCCAGCTATCATCATTCGTGAAATTCGTGAGAAGCTATTGGCCGATGATAAAGATAGCCAAGACACCTTGAGTTCTTGACGTAGGAGGTTGCAAATGCCTGCCAAGCCGTTCGATTTAGGTGATCTGCATTTCGACAAGAAGGGCGACGCCGTCGATTATTTGAACACGATGCTTCACAAGTACGACGTTGGCGACAAAGTCAGTGCAGAAGATGCAAAGGTGTTGATGGCTGCGTTAGCCCGCCATCCCGAAGGTGACGAAAAAATCGGAAGCGGTGTCGCCGGGTTCAGCGTCCGGACCGCCGACTTCAATACCAAATGTTTCTGGGTGAATCGGACGGATGGCAGCACCATGAAGTTCGCGCATCGGGCCTGCGTCTACGGAAAAGTTCGGCCTGGTTGATTGCTGAACTGGCCGAACAAGCAAGCGACGGGAGCAAGGAGTCAGCCTTTTTTGAAATCGTCGATGCCTTACCGTCACGACCCAACACGGACCTGGTATTTGGAGCCGAGCTGCGCGACGAGCGCCGCCGCCTGATCCTTCTCGGAAAACGCTCCTGCGAGATGCCACAAGCGCTCGGCCAAGATATTTTCGATGCGTGCATTCGGGAACATGCCCAGAGTAATCAAATGACTGAAATTAAATCGTAAAGTTACAAAGACCGAAGCACCAAAACCTTGGGGCTGGAGCGTCATTCTACGCAGTAGCCACCACTCGAAACATCGCCCCTGTACCAGCGTCTCGAACCAGATCGACACCTGTTCCGTCCCAGTGGTAATCGAGGTGACGTCCCTGAGTGGGGTCGGATACACAATCCGGGTAGAACAAGCCGACACACTCACCACCCGGATGCCGGATGCTCGGATAGACAAGACCTTCGGCCCCGCCCCCTTTGAGTTCAACAGCGAGGGCTTGCGATGCAGCATAGTTGTCGGGATCAAGCGCGGAATCGCCTGCCGCAAGGCTCCTAAGATCGTGAAGATCGGCGCTTACCGAAAGGATGATCTCACGGAACTGTGAGGTCCAGCCTGGCGCTTCTACAGTGCGAGCCATGAAACGGGCATGGTGATGGATTGTCTCGAACAGCGCAGTTTCGAATGCATCCCCCGCGTATAGGACGCCGTAGGTCCCATCGGTGAAGCGACTTGGCCGGTCAGTGCTGACATGCGTGAACGGGGCCATCAGATAGGATGCGCCGTTGCCCCCTACCCGGCGGTCAGCAGGTACCAGATCGAGATTGCCGATCGTCGCCATAATGCGGGGATTGGTTTTTTGCTCGGCGGAGATCAGCAGCGGCCAATCTGCAGGGTCTGAGATGTCTTCGAACAGGTCGATCGGTGGAAAGGCACTGCGGATAATCCGTACAGCACCTTTCCACTCGACCTGCGCAACCGGAATCGCCTTGGGATCAATCACCAGGCACCACGTTCGGCATCAAGATAGCGACGCACCCGCATGATATCGGTCAGCTCGCCGCCAAGCATGACGTCGAGCGCACTCGCTCCGGCAAAGGCGGCGTTACCTGCCTTGATCCAGGCGTAGCCACGTTGGGCTTCGGAAAAGATGATCCTCAGCGCCTTGTGGATACCCATCAGGTTGGAGAGCCGCGCCGCACCATCGCGCGAGACACGGCCCGGCCCCTCAGCCTTCCATCGCCGGTAGGAGCGAACCGGCATGTCGAGCAAAGTCGCTGCCTGTTCGTCCGTTACTTCCCATTTCCCAAACAGGTTCAGCACGGCGCGGAACATCGCCGCTGCTTCCTCCTGGGTTACAGGGTCGGGCCGAAAGGCGTGGGGGACGGTATCAACGGGTTGCAAAGCCAGCATGACTATTCTCCATATGGCAGCATATAGCATTTTAATGCCATTTGGCAAGGTTCGTCAAAATCAGATTGCAAGCCGCGCCAAGACCGCCACTGCGTTCGTGGTCGGAACGAAAAGCCGCGTCTGATAACGGATGATCTCGGTGAAACACCCATGTGCCTTGTACCAGTCGAGGCGCGACGCCGACCAACCTGCCAGTTCGAGCCGCTGCGCGCCGTTGACGAGGCTGCGCTTGAGCGTGAGCGCTTCGCGGCTCTTGATTTGCATCGGCCGCCCGGTCCCGATCACCGCATCGACGACTTGCTCTGCCGAGAAGGCATGTTCGTCTTCAAGACCAAGCACCTGGCATAGTTCGGGCACGCAATGGAGCGGAACCTCCCGGCCTAACAGCGAGCGTCCGTCTCGCGCCGAAATCCGGCTGACGCGAACATAGTCGGAAGGGAGTTTGTCCCACACCGGAAGCAGTAGGCCGGTTGCAAGATGGAGGCGCTCGCGCTTGTGATTTGAGGCGGCGTCATCGACCTCCTCCTGCCACAGGCGGCGAAATTCGGTTGGATCCACCGTTTCCCAGTTGCTCTCCTCGAGTTGATCGGCGGTGATGTGCCCATGCTTCAAGGGACGGACAAGCTCGAAGCGGGCCACACGCATACCTTCGTCGGTGAGCAGACTACGCGCCGGGACAAGCAGCCCGATCCGGCCTGAGCGCGCATTACGCAGAAGTTGCTGACGCGCACCTGAAAAGCCGTAGAGTTCCTCGAGGCGTTCGAGACGCAAAGGCTTGAGAGCGCGGGCGATCTCGAGTTCCAGGAGATGCGTAGTCGCACCCGACAGCGCATCGGTGCGCAGTAGCGTGTCGGTCACCACCTCGTAATGCTCTACCGCAATGGTCTCGACCCCAATGTCGAGCGTGCCGGCCTGGCGTGCTGCATCGATCCGCGCTTCGACGAGGCCGAGAAACTCGTCAAATATGCCGTTTTGCAAAACAATCGGCAACGCGAGGATGCGATTGAGCCAGCGCTGGATTGTTGGCAGGTCATCGACCATCCCGCCGTCGGATCCTTCGACCCTGAGCCCGCTCAATTCCTCAAACCGAGAAAGCGTAACGGCTTCCAGCTTGCCTTCGAACAACAGGCCGAACCAGCGGTGAAGCGCCTCCTTGGCGTATGTGCTCTCGAGATTGTCGGCAGGATCGAAGAGGTTCTGCCCACCCGTCTGGCGCTGCCCGCGGGTCAGTGCGCCGAGGCTGTCTAGCCGACGTGCAATGGTCGAAATAAACCGACGTTCGCCACGCACATCGGTGGTCACCGGGCGAAACAGCGGGGCCGATGCCTGATTGGTGCGGTTGGTACGGCCAAGGCCCTGGATTGCGGCATCGGCCCGCCAGCCCGGCTCAAGCAGGAAGTGGACCCGGCGCATCTGGTTCTTTGCCGCAAGGTCGGCATGATAACTGCGGCCGGTGCCACCGGCATCAGAGAAAACCAGAATCCGCTTTGTCCCGTCCATAAAATCTCGCGTTTCGGCGACATTGGCGCGCGGAGAGCGCGACTGGAGCACCTGGCGTCCATCGCGCCCGACGATCAGGCGGCGGGTACGGCCGGTGACTTCGGCGACCTGATCGACACCGAACCGTTCGATGATCGCATCGAGCGCCGTCGCGATCGGCGGCAAGGCACAGAGCTGCTCGATCATGCCATCGCGCGCGGCAAGCGCCGAACGACAGAGAACAGGGGCACCGTTCTCATCACTCATCGGTTCGGACCGGGCATGGCCATTCTCGTCCGTAAACACGGCCATCAACCGCACCGGAAAGCTTTTGGTGAGGTAATCGACCACGTATTCGCGGGGGGAGAGATCAATTTCGAGTGCTTCACGTTCCGCATCGGAGAGATCAGCGAGGCGGCGGTTGAGCATGGCTTCGGCGGTCGAGACGAGTTGCACTACAACAGCGTTGCCGTCGGCAAGTGCCGCATCAATCGCAGGCAGCAGGCTCGGCAGCTTCATGGATAGAAGGAGCTGCGCGAAGAAGCGCTGCTTGGTGCCTTCAAACACCGAAAGCGCAGCCGATTTGGCACCTGAATTCAGGGTATCGCCACTGTCAGCGTCGACGATCCGCGTTGCCTCGAGAGCTTCGCGCAGGTTGGCATGAATGATTGCCCAGGCGTCTGCATAGGCGTCATAAACCGCTACCTGGTCGGGGGTCAGGCAATGCTCGAGAATCTCGTACTCAACTCCGGCGAATGAAAGTGCCCTCGCCGCGTACAGTCCAAGTGACTTCAGATCACGGGCGACCAGTTCCATTGCAGCGATACCGCCATCGCGAATGTCTGCGACGAAGGCTTCGCGATTGGCAAAAGCCGTCTCGGGACCCCACAGGCCAAGACGGGTGGCATAGGCGAGATTATTGACGTCGGATGCCCCGGTCGCCGATGCGTAGAGCACGCGGGCGCGAGGCAGCAGATTCTGGATGCGAACACCGGCAATGCCCTGTTCCGATCCTTTGACCGTACCACGTGAGCCTTCCCCGCCAGCGGCGTTGGCCATCGCATGGGCTTCGTCAAAGACAATGAGCCCGTCGAAGTCCTCCCCAGCCCATTCGAGAATCTGCTCGAGCCGTGTCGCGTCGCTGCGGCCCGAGCGTAGTGTCGGATAAGTCACGAAGAGTATGCCTTCGCGCATCCCGATCGGGACACCGAGCTTCCATTGGCCAAGGGGCTGGACGTCGATGGGAAGGCCGCCGAGCGCGGTCCAGTCGCGGCGGGCATCTTCGAGCAAAGCTTCGTTCTTGGAAATCCAGATGTGGCGCCGTTCGCCCCTCACCCACCGGTCGAGGATGACGGAAGCGACCTGCCGTCCTTTCCCTGCACCAGTTCCGTCACCAAGAAAGTAGCCCATGCGGTAGGCGTGCCCGTCGGCGCTCGCCTTCAAGGCGCAGCCCTTGTCGTCGGGCTCAAACCGTCCCGGCAGATCGCGGGCATGCGCGCTTGCGGCATAGATCAGGGTCTCGGCCTGCGCAGCGGAAAGGACGCCCCCAGCAATGAGGCTCGACGGAAGCTGAGGCACCACTTCGGGCACGGGTGCGGTTATCGAACCCATCGCAACGGATTCAACCAGCGGGGTCGGATGCGGGACCGCATCTGCAATTGAGATCCGGCTCGGCCGGTAGGGCAAATAATGCCCAACCTGGCTTTCGATCGGCGCAGGTGCTTCGAGCGGAGTAAAATCAAGCGGCAGGATCGACGGCGCCGCAGCGGTTGGATGGACCTTAAGTGGAACTGGTTTCGTCCTGTTCGCAACCAGCCGAAGCGGCAATGCTGGCTTGATGCCGATGCTGGGCTCGGCGGGCAGGCTTACCCGGTCAGGCAGCATATCGATCAGCAGATGAAGCTCGGCAAAGTTTGCCGGCTGGGCGATGATCGGGCTGGTACCATCCTTAGCCTTGTCGAGAACCAAGAGCCGGGTTGAGATAGATGTGCCCTGCTTGACGAAACCGCGCTCGATCGTCGCGTTGAGGCGCAACGAGACGGGACCGGCGATCCCGACAAGAAACTTCGGAAGCTCGAACCATTCGGGCATCACTGCGACCAGGCGGCCACCGGGCAGAAGGCGCTTCCAGGCAGAACGCAAGTGCCGATCGCCAGTGCGACTATCGTGGCCCCTTTCGATTCCGTGTGAATAGGGCGGGTTCATCAGCACCACGCTCGGACCCACGTCGGGCTTGAGAAGTTCGTCGATCAGTTCCCCGTCAAATCCCGTGACTGTCGCCTCTGGAAACACGGCGCCCAGGCATTCGCGGCGCAGCGGCGATATTTCGTTGAGAGCGAGACGCGCAGCTGCTTTTGCTGCCCATACGCACAGCATCCCGGTCCCGGCCGACGGTTCGAGAACCAGTTCAGCGGCAGAAATCGCGCATGCCTTTGCAGCCATCCAGGCCAGACGGGGCGGCGTCGCGAATTGTTGCCACTCGATCTGCTCGTCGCTCCGGTTGGACTGGGTCGGGACCAGACCTTCAAGGCGCGTGAAAGCCTCATCGGCAAAGCTGGGTGACATTGCAGGTGAGAATTCGGTCGCCTGCGCCAGAAAGAACACCTGCGCCAATTCAAGTGCCGCATGGGCATCGCGTACGGACCAGCGTCCTTCGGCGTCGCTACCGCCGAAGTGATCGGCCATCGTTGCATTCACAGTGAGCCGTGAAATTGCTTGATCTGCAGCGAGCCGGGCGGCCAGCGCCCTCGCCGCTGCCAGCACTGGCGGCTCGGCGGGATCGGAGAATGCGAAAGCGGTATTTGCGTGTGACATGAGAGACCTCCTGAAGAGGCCCTGGGTTTGTCCGGGTGTCCGTTCGGATAAATCCGCCCGGGGGCCTCACAAGGCCCCAAGCCCGCTTTCCTCTCACCGACATTCAGACCGCAGCTCGGACTGAGCGCATGAGCACATCATTCCAGTCGTCGCCGGTTAGCTCCGGACGCCTGGTGACAATCAGCCGCCCTTCGCAAGCGTAGGCCTCTCGCGCACGCTCTTCAGCAAGGTGCCCACCCGCATCATTGTCGACAAAGAGATACAGCTGGTGCACCGATTCCGGGATTGTGGCCAAGCCGAAGCGTTCGTTTCCCAGCGTCGCCCAGCAGGGAACCTTGAACATTTGCATCGCTGAGAGGGTCGTTTCGTTTCCCTCTGCGAGGCCAAGGCGTCCTCCATGCGGGTACGCGAAACGCACCGCCCCAGAACCGGGGCTGCCTAACGCACGCCTGGGCTGATCGAAAGAAGCCAAGCTGGTTTTGTCGAGGTCAAGGAAGGAGCGGTGCAGCGACAGAATTCCGGCATCATTGCGCACGGCCGCCACCATCGCGGGTAGAAACTGGACAGCACCCTTTGGCCCCAGCGGCATATGCGGGTGGAAACGCAGCTCCGGCGAAGAAATCGTGATGCCTCTGGACACAAGGTACTTCTCGGCGGGGCTGCCAGCGATGGTCGACGCCTCACGCCAGAGCCTCAGCGCATTGCGATTGGCGACTTCCTCGCGCGGTTCGGCCACGATCGGACCACTCGTGCCATCGAACAGGTCCGCAATTCGTATTCCGAGCCCGGCCATGGCTTCTATCACCGCCCCGTTCGTGCAGCCGGCAAAGCAATGAACAAGAATTGCGCGCTTTCCGAGTGTGATGCTTAGCGAAGGAGTGCGATCGTCGTGGGCCGGGCAGCAGCACATTCCGCGCGAACGCGACCAGGCACCGCCCAGCTGCTCGACTATCTTGCGCGCGCTGTTTTCCAGTTGCAGACCTTGGAATTGGGATGATCGGTGTTGGTGCATGGGGGCATCTCCATCGTAACTTGCCTCCACCCGCGCAGCCTCCGCTCTGCGTCGCTGACGTTTCATTTTCCTACATCAGATGTTCTATATATGTTCTTTCCCGATTCGACCACCAAAGGATTCGGGAATGAGACTGAAATGGGCAGTAGTTGCAGGGGCAACGACAGGATTTGGGTCCGTCCTCCCCGCTAACGCGCAGGAGATGGAGCCCCCTCAGATGACCGTTGCCTCGGAGTTGACGACCGACGGCTTCCGCGTTGCAGAAGGGACTGATGGCTTCCTTCTCGTCGAACATGGCATTTGGAGAAAGCCTCCAACGGCCTCGTCCGAGCCGCCGGCTACCGATGCGGGTCGAACCTACTTGCCCTATCGATATCCAAAGCCCCAAGGCAGCGCGCCATCGGGATTCCGTCGGGCAAGCTACCTTCCTCATGTTTACGCTGCTGAGGCTCAATACTCGCTACCAAGCGGCCTTCTCGACGCTCTTGTATGGACGGAATCACGATATAATCCGATGGCCATCAGCAAGGCCGGGGCCGCAGGCTTGGGGCAATTGATGCCAGGGACAGCGCGGGACCTTGGCGTTTCAAATCGCTTCGATCCCAAGGCGAACATCTTGGGTGCGGCCCGATACCTACGCCAGATGCTGGACAAGTTCGGGGTGGTTCATCTGGCCCTCGCCGCATACAACGCAGGTCCAGGTGCCGTCGAGCGCGCAGGCGGTATTCCTCGCAATGGCGAGACGCCGGCCTATGTGCGTGAAGTGCTGCGCCATTGGCGGTTTTGAACGGGGGACGTTGTGAGCGTGGGTCGAATACGCGTCTCGGGAATTTTGAGCCGTGGTAGACGCGGGTTGTTCCTGACCACGACAGACGAAGTCGTCTGGATCATCGAGAGCGAAGAACCCGAATGCGAATTCGTCGGATCAGCGGTGATTGTCGAGGGGGTTGTCGCAGGTCGAGATCGTTTGCGCGCAGAGACTGGATTGGACCGGTCTGATCGAAGCCATAGTTATCAGGCTGCGCGCTTCCCTGCCTTCTTGATGTCGATCACCTTCCCGCCGCTCAGATAGTCAGCCCAGTCCTGCATCATCCGGCGCCGGGGAGCCAGGTATTCAGCGGCATTGTAAGCTCCACGCACGTCGTTTTTCTCCGAATGCGCGAGCTGTAGTTCGACCCAATCCTCATGGTATTTCCTGATCCACATGGGCGGCTTGCCGAACTCGACCAACTGCTCATTGGCCCAGGTGCTCGCCAAGCCCCGGAAGCCGTGTACGGTTTGGCGACTGTGGTATCCGAGGCGATAGAGCGCGTAGATCATTGTGTTCTCTGAAAGCGGCTTGTTCGGGCCATTACCCGGGAAGAGAAACTCGCCAGGCGCTGCTGCTATCATGGATTTCGCGATGTGCGTTGCCTGCTGCGAGAGGGGCACCAAATGCTCTCGTCCCATCTTCATTCGCTCGGCCGGTATGCGCCAGACAGGTGATTTGCCGCCGAGGTCTTCGAACTCGGATTTGGCGGCGAAGCGGAGCTCCTTCGTTCGAACCCAAGTCAGGAGCGCAAAGAGAACTGCGTCACGGGTGATTGAGGACCGCCGTTCGCCCTCTTCCTGGTAGGCATGCAGCTTCTCGATGAATGCGGGCAATTCGCTGAGCGGCAGACGGCTCATATGCTTCACTCGTGGTCGCGGCTTTAGCGCCCCACGCAGATGTGTCGTCGGATCATTCGAGGCCAGGCCACACGCGATTGCGAACTGGAAGACTTGCCCCACCCCTTGCTTCGCACGCCGGCTGATATCGAGCGCGCCTCTTGCTTCGATTTTGCGTATCATTGCCAGGACGTCGGGCGCCGTGATTTCATGAACGAGTTTCTCGCCGATGGCTGGAAAGACATCCCTTTCCATGCGCGACCAGACGCGTTCGGCGTGCGCGGCATTCAACGCGCTCTTTCGATTTTCATGCCAGCGCTTTGCGACATCAAAGAAAGTGGCACCCTCCTGCGAGATCACTTCCCCCTTGGATTTCATTGGATCCTTGCCCTCGGCTAGCAACGCCTTTGCGGCTGTGCGCTTGGCACGCGCTGCAGCTATCCCGAGGTCTGGGTAAGCGCCGAACGAGAGCAACTTCTCCTTGCCTGCGAAGCGGTACTTCATCCGCCACAACTTTGATCCGTTCGGCTGGACGAACAGGAATAGGCCCTCCCCGTCGGCCAGCTTGTAGGCGCGATCACTTGGCTTGGAATTTCGGGCCTGAGTCTCCGTGAGAGGCATTGGGGGTATCGCTCCTTTCCGACACTCCGCGAAAATACCCCCAAAATACCCCCAAACCAAATCTGGCTGCATGTGGAAGACCATGGGCGCATGCGGACGCGAATCACCCGCAAACCTCTGCTTTTCTTTCGATTTTTGGAAAAATGCGGAAGCTAGTGGAAGCTTCCGGATCAAGGAATGGTAGCGGAGGAGGGACTTGAACCCCCGACCTACGGATTATGATTCCGCCGCTCTAACCAGCTGAGCTACTCCGCCAACCTTGCGAGTCCGGGGCAAGGCGCCGGACAGGAGGCGGCCTATAGGGTCGCACGTTCCTCCGGTCAATAGCAGGTTTGTGCGACTGCTGACTCAAAAAAACACCCCGGCAGGTCGCACTGCCGGGGTGTCGCTTTGCGGGCATCGGAGGACCAGTCTCCGCCGCCCAGTGGGCTCTGGATTAACGAAGCAGGTTCAACACGCCCTGCTGGCTTTGGTTGGCCTGCGCCAGCATCGCAGTCGATGCCTGCGAAAGAATCTGCGCTGCCGCCAGCTTGGTCGATTCCGCAGAGAAATCGGTATCGGCGATGCGCGATTTGGATTCGGAGAGGTTGGTCGCGGTCGACGTCAGGTTGTTCACCGTCGCATCCAGGCGGTTCTGGACAGCACCAAGATTTGCACGCGCGGTGGCAACCGAATCGATCGCGGTGTCGATCAGGTTCATCGCGGTGCCTGCGCCGCCCGCCGTCGACATGTCGATCGCGTCCACGCCAAGGCCGGTTGCGTTCATGCTGGTAAAGGCAATGGCAACGGATTCGCCGCTTTCAACACCGGTCTGGATGTTGAAGGTGGTAGCTGCGTTGAACAGGTTTGATCCGTTGAAATCGGTACGACCGGCAATGTCGTCGATCTGACCGAGCAGTTCGGTGACTTCGGTCTGGATGGCGGTGCGATCCGATGCGGCTGCGGTTCCGCTAGCCGACTGGACCGAGAGTTCACGCATACGGACAAGGATGTTGGAGATTTCACCCATTGCGCCTTCGGCGGTCTGCGCCAGCGAAATGCCGTCATTGGCATTGCGGATGGCCTGGTTGAGGCCGCGCACCTTGGCGTCCATACGGGTGGCGATGGCGAGGCCGGCTGCATCGTCCTTGGCGCTGTTGATGCGCTTGCCGGTCGACAGGCGTTCCATCGCGGTGCCAAGCATGTTGCCCGCAACGCGCGAGCTGTTCTGCGCACGAAGCGCGCTGACATTGGTATTGATTACGGTCATCTGAAGTTCCTTTCGGCTTGGCTGCTGCGTTCGAAGCGGCCACGAAAGCTGTAACGGCGCGAGCTGTTCCGGCTTTAATCGCGGGCGTCGAAAATCCGTCATCACAGCCATTTGGCGCCCAGACTATTCCCATAAATTACTGATTATATGTGATTTTAATTGAATGGCATGCAAATTGCTTAGGTCAGTGCGTGTCAGGCCAGGATATGAAATGAACGCAATCGACCAGAACCGGCTGCTGCAAATGCGCGCGGCCATTGTTTCGCAGAACCAGGCCCTTCAGCGTGCTGCAGGGCTTGAATCGCAGGCACCGTCCAGTTTCACCCAATCGCTGTCCGACGCGGTGCAGGCGGTCAATGCGCAGCAGGCCAAGGCGTCTGAAATATCGGCCGCCTATGAACGTGGCGAAACGCACGACATCGTCAGTGTGATGATCGAGCGGCAAAAGGCTTCGCTCGGTTTCGAGGCGACCTTGCAGGTGCGCAACAAATTGCTGTCCGCCTATCGCGACATCATGAACATGCCGGTGTAAGCGATGAGCGAGCAACAAATCGTCCCCGCGACCGCCCCCCTTCCCTTTCTTTCAAAGGCCAATGCCGCGACTGGCCCCTTGGGTGCATTGGCATGGCTGCGCCAGCCCGCGATTGCCCGCGCGCTACCTGCATTGGCAGCACTTGGCGTTATCGGGCTGTCGGCAGCTGCATGGCTTGCCTTGCAAAGCCCTGCGCAAACGCCGCTTTACGCCGGACTCGCCGAAACCGACAAGGCCGCGGTTGCCGAGGCACTGCAGGCATCGGGCATCGGCTACAGCCTTGATCCCGCAAGCGGAGCTTTAGCCGTCGATGCCGATCGGCTGCACGAAGCCAAGATGATGCTCGCCGGCCAAGGCTTGCCAAAGGCCCAACCGAGCGGCGACGCAATGCTCGCATCGCTGCCCATGGGTGCCAGCCGCGCGATCGAAGGCGAGACGCTCCGCGCTGCCCGCGAAGCCGATCTGGGCCGGACGATCGAAGCCATCGATAGCGTCAAGGTCGCCCGTGGCCTTGGCAGCCTGACTTTGACAGTAGGTGGCGTGGCGCACAACCTGACCATCACCGCGAGCAACAACAGCCTGGCCGGGCTTGCCGATGCCATCAACGCGACCGGAAGCGGGGTCCGGGCTTCGGTTGTGAGCGATCAGGGTCAGTTCCGTCTGGTGCTGAAGGGTGAGACCGGCACTGCCAAGGCATTTTCGCTTGCTGCGGATACTGGCGCGGACCCAGCCTTGGCTGGCTTGGTCGGCGGCCTCACCTTGTCGCAGCCGGCGAGCGATGCCATCATCCGCGTCGATGGCGTCGAGTATAACCGGCCCACCAACACGATTACTGACATCGTGCCGGGTGTTTCCCTCACGCTCAAAAAGGCTGAGATTGGCGTGGCGGTTTCGCTTGGCAGCGTGCGGCCTGCAGATGCCCTGAAGCAGACAGTTTCCGATTTCGTGACCGTCTTCAACCAACTCCAGACCAGCCTCAAAGAGGCGCGCCAGGCAGTGGGCGGCGCAGGCAATTTGCGTGCTCTCGACCGGCAGTTGACAGCATTGGTCAGCAAGGCCCTTACCGGCAACCTAGGCATCAACAGCCTTTCCGATATCGGCATAAAGACCGACCGGAACGGTATGCTCTCCCTCGACAGGGGAAAGCTTGATGCGGCCTTGGCGAGTGATCCCGACGCCGTCGAGGCGCTGTTCAATCCCCCGCGCAGCGCGTCTGCCACCGCAATTACCGATCCGGGGCTGGCAACCGCGCTCGATGAAATTCGCGACGCCGCAATTGCCCCGGGCGGCTTGATTGAGGCGCTGGGCAAATCGCTGCAAAGCGAGGCCAGCGAATTGGCGAAAAACCGAGAACGCATGGAAGCGCGCGAGGATGCCTATAAAGCCCGCCTGGAGAAACAATATGCGACGCTAGAGGCGCGATTGAGCGCGTTCAAGGCAACGCAGGCCTATCTCGAACAACAGGTCAAAATCTGGTCGGGCGGCGATTGATCCATGCTCGATCGCAATTACAGCCGGGCCAGCGCCCATTACCGTTCGCTCGCGCTCGCCAGCCAGACGGAGAGCGCCAATCCGCATGCCCTTGTGGCGATGCTATATGATGAACTGCTTTTGTGTATCGATGTGCTGACCCTGCGCGCGGGCAAGGTTTCCGCATTAGGCGATGACGAGCAGGCGCACCGGGTGCGCAGCATCATCCTTGCGCTCCGCGCCGGGCTGGATTTCGAACAAGGCAGCGATCTGGCGCACCGGCTTGACGGTCTTTACGATGCGCTGGCCAGCGAATTTGAGGAGCAGTTGGCATCGCCCGATCCGCTGCGTTTCGGGGAATTGCGCGCAGGCGTGCAATCGCTGGCCAGCGCGTGGAGCGCCATCGCCGACCGCTAGGTCAGCAGCAGCGCCGCAGCGTTGTTCACCATATGCGCAACGATGTTGACCCGCAGCGATCCGGTCTTGTGGTACAGGATACCGAAAACCGCACCCATCGCCATCAGCGCGGGAAACGCGTGATAATCCATATGGACTGCGCCGAAAATTGCCGAGGCCCCCAGGATTGCAGCCCATGCCGGTAACTGTTTTGCAAGCGCGTTCTGCACAAGCCCGCGAAACAGGATTTCCTCCAGCAAGGGGGCGATACCCGCGATCGCAACAAACAGCATGACCGTGTTCAAAGGCGTGTCGGGCAGGGCTTCGAACATCTTTCGAAGCGCTTCCTGCACCTTGATATCGGGGATGATATAGGTGGCGTAGAGATGGTTGAAAGCAAGGCCTGCAGCAATCAGCCCAATCGCCAATCCGATGGTCTGCAAAAGATTGACGCGGCTCCAACGCAGCAGTCCGATCCGCGCTGCACGGTCCTCCTTGCGCAAATGGAGCCACAAAAGCCCGAGCATGACGAGGCTCGATGCCACCAGTGAGAGGATTGTCGGCACCGCGACGAAACTGGGATCCTTGGCCAGTGCCATCGGATCGCGGCCGCTATCGTCCATGCCGATGGCCATGCCCAAGGCCATCACGCCTGCGACGACCTGCAACAGCAGGAAGATCACCACCCACCCCAGCGCCCCCAATATGGTGGGGAATTTGTGATCGGGATGGCTGGCGTTATGCACGTCTTCGGTCATTCGTCCCCCGTCGCTTCAATAGGCTTCGCCATGGCTAAGCGAGCGTCGGGGCAAAAGCAATCACACCAGGCCCATTTTCATGAGGTCGCCGAGCATCTTGGGCGGCATTTCATCGCGGCCATCCGCTCCCTCCCCGCCAAGGTCGGGCGGCGAATCCTTATCTTCCAGATAGCGCCAGCCCTGATGCGCGCGTTTGGGGATGGAGCGCACCGGGATCAGTTCAGGGCGGAGCCTGATCCATGTTCGTCCCTGACCATTGTCCATGAAACCGAGTATCGGGCTGCGGCCAACAAGGGTGTGGTTCAGAATCCAGTAAAGCGATCCGCCCGCCATTTCCTCATGCCGCTTGGGTAAATAGCGCGTAGTCAAACGAACTTCCCCAGCCTCCGCATAGCTCTCCAGACGCTGGCGCAGATGCGCAGGGCTTTCGGCGCCAAAGGCGATTTTTGTCATATGGAGCGGCATGGGGGCTATTTGGGGGTGCGGTAATCAGCCCGCAAGACCGGCAAACACCGCAAGCCCAAGAAAGATCAGGAAGCCCATGGAGTCGGTGATCATGGTCACGAAAATGGAGCTTGAAACCGCTGGATCCTGATCGAGGCGGTCAAGAAACACGGGAATGGCGACGCCCGAAAGCCCCGCAATCAGGATGTTGAAAAGGATCGCCGCTGCAATCACGCCGCCCAGTGTCCAGTTGGTGAACACCAATCCCGCACCCAGCCCCGCGATTACCGCAACCGTGGCACCGATGAGCACAGCGACACGCACCTCGCGCCAGATTGAACGCACCGTGTTTGATTGGGTCAGCTGGTTGGTCGCCAGCGCGCGCACGGTCACCGCCAGCGTCTGCGTGCCGGCATTGCCGCCGATCGAAGCGACGATCGGCATCAGGATCGCCAGCGCGACCATGGTTTCGATGGCCGCGCCAAATTGCGCGATGATGAAACTTGCGACCATTGCCGTGCCCAGATTGGCAATCAGCCAGCGGACACGCGCTTTATAGCTGTCGGCGATTGGCTCGTTGATGTCGCCCTCGCCTGCACCCGACAGGCGCAAGATATCCTCACCCGCCTCTTCCTGGACGATGTGGACCACATCGTCCGCGGTGATCACACCCACCAGCCGCCCGGCATCGTCGACCACGGCCGCCGAAATCAGTGCATATTTCTGGAAGCGCAGTGCCACCTCTTCCTGGTCCATATCGACCGGGATCAGCGTCTGTTCGCGCTTCATCACGTCGGAAATCGAAATGTTGCGCGGCGTGCGCATGATCCAGCTCAACTGGCAGGTGCCAATCGGGCGATGCGCGGGATCGACAACGAAGATTTCCCAGAATTCGGTCGTCAGATCCTGGTTTTCGCGCAAATAATCGATCAACTGGCCAACGGTGATATGCTCGGGCACCGCGACCAGTTCGCGCTGCATGATACGACCGGCGGATTCTTCGGGATAGGAAAGCGCATCCTCGATTACCGCGCGGTCTTCGGGATCGAGTTCGGCAAGGACGGCTTGCTGCTCGTCCTCCTCCATATCCTCGATCATCGCGACCGCGTCGTCGGTCTCCATCTGCTCGGCAAGGTCGGCGATCTGCGCGGCGGGCAGCGCATCGACGATATCGTCGCGCACCCAATCATTGATTTCCGCGAGCACGTCGGCGCTGAGCAAATCGCCCAGGGCAATGGCGAGCGCAGCGCGATCCTCACGCGGGGTCAACTCGAACAGGTCGGCGATGTCGGCAGCGTGCAGCGGCTGGGCGAGGCGATAGGCCTCTTCGCGATTGCCAGCTTCGACTGCATCGAGAACTTGATCGACAAAGTCGGCTTTCAGCCGGTTATCCTCGTCGAGCGTGCCGTCGATTGTTTCAACCGGGGGGAAATCAGGATCGGCTTCGGCAGTCATCGTCCCCCCTTTGCTGCAGATTGTTACGACCGCGCCCCTCCTACGCCGACCAAGAGAAAATGCAATTTACTTTTGCCCGGGCTGGCCTATTGCGAGCGCAAAGTTCAACAAAAGGATTCCCCCGATGGCCGAAACCCTCACCATGCACCTTTCGACCGGCGACGTCGTGATCAAGCTGCGCCCTGACCTTGCCCCCAACCATGTCGCGCGCATTGTCGAGCTGGCGCAGGAAGGCTTTTACGACGGCGTCAAATTTCACCGCGTGATCGACGGCTTCATGGCGCAGGGTGGTTGCCCGAACGGCACCGGCACCGGTGGTTCTTCAAAGCCGAACCTGAAGCAGGAATTCAACGACGAGCCGCACGTCCGTGGCGCATGCTCGATGGCGCGCACGATGGATCCGAACAGCGCAAACAGCCAGTTCTTCATCGTTTTCGACGATGCGACCTTCCTTGATCGCCAATACACTGTCTGGGGTAATGTGATCGAAGGCATGGAAAATGTCGACGCGCTGCCCAAGGGCGAGCCGCCGCGCGAACCCGGCGTGATCAACTCGATTACGGTCGCCTAAAGCATCAAATCCGGAAGGTGCCATCCACGACGGTGACACAGTCACCGCCGACATGGATGGCATCTTCCTCTATCCGCACGCGGACATTGCCATCGCGGCCCACTTGCCGCCCTTGGCTAGCGACATATTCGCTTCCCGCCGAAACCTGCTGTGCCTTGAGGCGATAGGCAGCAACCGCGCCATTGCCGCTGCCGCAGACAGGGTCCTCGGCTATCCCGTCAGCCGGGGCAAAACTGCGCACCACGATGCCGCCATCGGGTTTTTCGGCATAAACCGTCATGCCGGTTGTCGATTGCGCGCGATCATAGTCAGCTAGGATCTGCAGATCGGGCTGCAGTTGCTCCACCGTTTCCGCAGAAGCCAATTCGGCAATCACCCAACGCGGGCCGACATTGACGATTTGGGGTGCACCCTTGATCGCACCTTCGCCCAAAGCGGCGGCCAGCTGGCTAGCCTCGGGTGCTTCTTCATAGGCATAGCGCGGCAGGCGGAAGGAAAGGCCTGTACCCGCCACGCTGACCTCCACCAAACCCACGGCACATTGCTGGACAACCTTGCCATTCTTGGGCATCGCCAAACCGGCTTCGATCACCGCATGCGCCGTGCCCAGGGTAGGATGCCCGGCAAAGGGCAGCTCGCTTTTCGGGGTGAATATCCGCACCGAATAGTCTGCTGAAGCATCCGTCGCCGGAGAGACAAAGGTCGTTTCAGACAGGTTGGTCCAGTTGGCGATCGCCTGCATCTGCTCCGCCGACAAACCTTGCGCATCGAGGATGACCGCCACCGGATTACCCTTCAACGCCACAGCGGTGAAAACATCGACCTGCTTGAAAGGTCTAGGGTTGGCGGTGCTCATGTTCGTCGTCCTGATGCTCGATCGTTTCGCTCGGAATATAGCCCAGCTCGTCCTTATGCCCTTCCGGATCGGGGTGGATCAGCACCTCAACCCCCGGAAATTCACGCATCAGTTCGGCCTCGATCTCGTCCATCACCTCATGCGCCTTCAGCACGGTCATGTTTGGATCGACCCAGACATGGAACTGGCAGAAATCGTGCGCGCCCGCCGAGCGCGTGCGCATGTCGTGGATGCCCTTCAGTTCCGGGTGGCGCATGGCGACTTCGATGAAACGCTGTCTTTTTTCGAGCGGCCACTCCTTATCGAGCAACTGGTCGAGTGCGAGGCTGGCTGCGCGCCAGGCGCCCCAGAGCAACCACAACGTAATCGCAATGCCGAAAAGCGGGTCTGCACCGCGCACATTGAGCATGGCATCCAGCGCCAGTGCGACAATCACTGCAATGTTGAGCAGCAGATCACCCTGATAGTGCAAATGATCACCATGGATGGCGACCGATCCGGTCTTTTTGATGACGTGGCGTTGGTAAGCGAGCAACGCGAGCGTCGCGACAATCGCAACCAGTGATACGCCAATACCCATTTCGGGATGCTCGGTCGGCGCGCCGCTGCCAAGACGATCGATGGCACGCCAGCCGATGAACAATGCCGAAACCGTCACCAGCATGACCTGCACCAGTGCCGAAAGCGCCTCCGCCTTGCCGTGGCCAAAGCGATGGTCGTCGTCCGCTGGCATGGCGGCGTAGCGGACACTGAACAATGTCAGCAGCGAAGCGAGCAGGTCAAAGCCGGTGTCCGCAAGCGAGCCCAGCAGCGCGACCGATCCGGTTTCAATCGCAGCCCAGCTTTTGAGAACGGTCAGGAAAAGCGCCATTGCCACACTTGCCAGCGCGGCCTTGGAGGTCATCGAACCATGTTCGTGATGATGGTGGTCGTGCGATTGGCCCATGGCGCGTCAGGGATACAGCATGAAGCTGCGCCAGCCATCGCCGTCGCGTTCAAAAACCCAGCGTTCGTGCAGGCGGAATTCACGGTCCTGCCAGAACTCAATGCGCTTGGGTGTCACGATATTGCCGGTCCAATGCGGCGGGCGGGGCACATCCTGCCCTTCGAAGCGCGCCTTCACTTCGGCAAAGCGCGCTTCAAATGTCGCGCGGCTATCGAGCGGACGCGATTGATCAGACGCCCATGCACCCAACTGGGAATCGCGCGCGCGGCTCGCAAAATAGGCATCGGCGGTTGCATCGCTGACCTGGCTGATCGGCCCTTCGATGCGCACCTGTCGGCGCAGCGATTTCCAATGAAAGAGCAAGGCAACATTGGGGTTTGCCGAAAGCTCTCCGCCTTTGCGGCTTTCGAGGTTGGTATAAAAGATGAACCCGCCTTTGCCGTCGGCATCGGGGCCATGTCCTTTGAGCAGCACCATGCGCACCGATGGGTGACCGTCGACATCGGCGGTGGCGAGCGCCATCGCATTGCCATCGTTGATTTCAGTGGTACGCGCCTCTTTGAACCAGGCATCGAAAAGGGAATAGGGATCTTGGCTTTCCATATCGTCCCGATAGGCTAGACTGGCCGTACAAGGAAGGGGGGACTGCCATGCAAATTCCGTGGGAAAGCATTTTTGAGGTCACGAACATCTATGCGATACTCTGCTGGCTGGGTCTACTCTTTGCGCCAAGGCGCGAACAGGCGTTGCCCCTGCTGTTCATGGCGGGGTGCGGACTTCTGGCGTTGACCTATGCGGTGCTGATTGTCGGACTTATGAGCGGCATGTTTGATGCAGACGGTCCACGCTCGCACGATTTCAGCTCGCTTGCCGGAGTCATGGCGCTGTTTGACAGCAAGGGTGGCGCTACCATCGGCTGGATCCACTATCTCGCCTTTGACCTGTTCGTCGGTATTTGGGCAGCGCGCAACGCCGACCGTCGCGGCATAGCGCGCTGGATGCAGATATTGGTTTTACCGTTCATCTTCCTGCTCGGCCCCTTGGGGCTGGTGCTTTACCTTGGCTTGCGCACATTTGCCGGAAAAAGCGTCGAAAATGGCATCGCACCGAGTTGACTCATGGCGCTGTAATGCCAATCTAATACAGGGACGCAAATAAACAGGGACCATAATGGCCGATCCATATTCCATATTGGGCGTATCGAAGGGCGCAGACGAAAAGGCGATCAAGAGCGCCTATCGCAAGCTCGCCAAGGAGCTGCACCCGGACAGGAACCAGGACAACCCGAAGGCAGCCGAGCGCTTTGCCGAAATCACGCACGCCTATGACCTGCTGTCAGACGCGCAAAAGCGCGGCCAATATGATCGCGGCGAGATTGATGAAAACGGCCAACCACGCTCGCCCTTTGGCGCCGGCTTTGGCGGAGGCAGCCCTTTCAGCGGCGGCGGTGCTCGTCCCGGCCAGGGCGGCTTCGAATTTGGCGGCGGTATCGATCTTGGCGACATATTTGACGGCCTGTTCGGGGGCGGCGCCGGTGCGCGCCCTGGCGGACCGCGTCCGCAACCAGGACCGCCACCCAAAGGTGCGAACATCGCATATGAGCATCTGGTTTCATTCACCGATGCGGCCAAGCTCGAGCCGCAGCGCATCACTTTGCGCGACGGCAAGACGGTCGAGTTCAAGCTGCCGCCCGGCGTGGTCAGCGGGCAGCAGATCCGCATCCCCGGCAAGGGTCAGACCGGGCCGGGTGGTAATGGCGATGCGATGGTGACGCTGAAACTTGGCAAGCACCCTTTTTACGATCGTGACGGCGACAATATCCGCCTCGACCTGCCAATCAGCCTGAAAGAGGCGATTGCGGGAGCGAAGGTAAAGGTGCCGACAATCGATGGTCCAGTTATGCTCAGCGTGCCCGCAGGTGCCCAGTCGGGAACCACGATGCGAATCAAGGGCCGCGGCTTTGCCAAGAAAGGCGGCGAGCGCGGGGACCAACTGGTAACCCTGCAAATCCGACTGCCTTCGGACTTGAGCAAACTTGCCGCACTGGCCGAGGCACTTCCCGACGATCCCAGCCTGCGCGCCGAACTTGGTGTCTGAGCACTCACCCCTCTCGCCCGAGGCGCGCGCGCACGATCCGCGCCCGCACACCGAAAGCGAAGAGGAGTGGTTTCACCATCTTGATCCCTATCACCGCGCGAAAGAGGTGATCCGCCGCGTCGTGGTCGGGGTGTATACCGAAGGCTTCGTCAATGCGGGCAATTTTGCCTATCTGTCGATCGTCACACTATTCGCGTTTTGTATAGTGGCGGCTGCGATCGCGGGCAGCCTTGGCCAGACCGAATCCGGTCTGGCGCTGATCGACGCCTTTTTCCGGACAGTTCCCGGCAGTGTCGAAGCCGCGCTCGAAGAGCCTGTCCATGCCGCGATGTCAGCCCGTTCCGGCCCGCTGCTCTGGCTAAGCGCCGCGGTCAGCCTGTGGACCACCACCAGCTTGATTGAGACCATACGCGATGTGCTTCACCGCGCTTATGGAACCCAGCCCGAACGCTGGTTCTGGCAGTACCGGCTCGGCAGCTTTGCCGTCATCGTTGCTGCCGTCATCCTCGCCATGACCGCCTTTTCGGCCCAGGTGCTGGTGGTCACGATAGAGGATCTGGTCTATCGTTATATCCCTGCAGCGGAGCGCGCGGCCGGATATTTCGCATGGGGCCGGATCATTCCGTTCGCCGTGTTATTCTTGGCAATCTATACAATCTATCGTGGCCTCACCCCACGCAAATACCGCGACAACCTCTATCCCAAATGGCCCGGTGCGGTGCTGGTCAGCATCTGGTGGGTCGGCTGCACGATGGTTCTGCCCTGGTTCGTTTCCACGGTCAGCAATTACGACCTGACCTATGGCAGCCTTGCCGGCATCATGATCGCCCTGATTTTCTTTTACCTGATCGGTTTGGGCATGGTAACCGGGGCGCAGTTGAACGCTGCACTGGCCAACGCCACCGAAATTGGCCTAAAGGGCGCCAAGCACAAAAATACAGACAATCAGGAGTTCGTCCAAAAATGACCGGATTGATGGCAGGGAAACGTGGCCTCATCATGGGCCTCGCCAATGACAAGTCGCTCGCTTGGGGCATCGCGCAGCGGCTGAAGGCCGAGGGTGCCGAGCTGGCGATCAGCTATCAGGGTGAAGTGATGGAAAAGCGCGTCCGCCCGCTGGCCGAGCAACTGGGATGCGATTTCCTGATCGATTGCGACGTTTCCGACATGGCCAATCTTGACGCCGCTTTTGAAAAGCTGGCTGCGCGCTGGCCGACGATCGACTTCGTCGTTCACGCCATTGGCGCGTCGGACAAGAACGAGTTGCGCGGTCGCTATTGCGACACCAGCCTCGACAACTTCCTGATG
>JALREL010000213.1 GCA_023262005.1 Sphingorhabdus sp.
ATGGCGGTGAAGATGTGTTCGTGCACATTTCTGCGCTTGAACGTTCGGGTGTCGGCCAGGTGACCCAGAATGACCGTCTGGCATTCGACATTGAAGTCGATCGTCGCGGTAAATTTTCGGCAACCAATGTCGAGCGTCTAGCTGAATAATCGGACGACTTAATTAGCGAACAAAAAAAGGGCCTCTTTCGAGGCCCTTTTGCATTGTGGCTTTGGCGGTTCAACGTGTCGGTACCGGCACGTCTCCGGTATAATCATAAAAGCCGCGCTTGGTCTTACGGCCGAGCCATCCAGCCTCGACATATTTCACCAGCAGCGGAGCAGGGCGATATTTCGAATCGCCCGTTGTATCGTGCAACACCTTGATGATTTCGAAGCAGGTGTCGAGCCCGATGAAATCGGCCAGCGTCAGCGGGCCCATCGGATGGTTGAGACCAATCTGGCAGGCCATATCGATATCCCGGATCGATGCGACGCCTTCACCCAGCGAAAAGCAAGCTTCATTCAACATCGGCATCAATATGCGGTTCACGATGAAACCGGGTACGTCTTCGGCAAAGACCATCGACTTGCCCAGCGCATCGCCAAACATCCGCACCTTTTCTACGGTCTGCTCCGAAGTCGCCAACCCGCGGATCACCTCAATCAGGCCCATGACAGGCACGGGATTGAAGAAGTGGACGCCGATGAAGCGCGCAGGATCTGGCGAGGATTGTGCCATGCGGGTGATCGGGATGGATGAGGTGTTGGTCGCGAGCACAGCCTGGTGTCCCAGCACCTTGCCCACCTCTTCAAAGATCTTGCGCTTGATGTCTTCGCGCTCGGTTGCCGCTTCGATTACCAGGCCCGCCGATGCCATCGGCTCATAGCTTGCCACCGGTTCGATGCGCGAAATAAGCTGTTCGGCCTCGGCAACCCCAATTTTCTCGCGTTCGACCAGACGGTGCACTGCCTTGGCGATGCCATCCTTGCCGGCCTGTGCGCGGGCGATGTCGACGTCCGAAAGCAGCACATGATAACCCGCAGCAGCGCTGACTTGCGCAATGCCGGATCCCATTTGCCCTGCCCCGATAACTGCAACCGTGCGCATAGATTTTGACCCCTTCGATTATGTTCGGCGCCCCCCTAGCGTAGCAAGGCGGTTGGCGATAGACTGTTTGCCATGAGCTTGCTTTTTGTCCGAACCGTTGTCGCGGGATCGCTTCTGGCGATGCCGGCAGTTGCTGCGCCTGTAACCTTGGGAGAGCAATTTTTTCGCAAGGATTGGGCGGCAGCTTGCGACAACAGCCTGGCGTGCGAGGCGGTTTCCATGGCGCCCGATGGCGATTTGGCTGACAAGACCTGGGTGCGGATCGCACGCGATAGCGGGGCTGACACGGTAAGTGTCAAGATCGGGCTTTCGGAACCCAAAGGCGATCGTTACCGGCTGCTGATCGATGGTCGCTTGGTTGACAGCGGCATGCTTTCGAAGGGCGAATGGGCAATTGAGGCAGCGCCTTCAAATGCACTGCGCCTGGCTAGGGCGATAGGGCGCGGGCGGAAAATGGTTATCCTCGGCTCTGACGGCAGCAAGCTCGGCGAACGTTCCTTGAATGGATCTGCTGCGGCGCTGATCCACATCGATCACCTCCAAAATCGGGCACGTACCCGCAATGCGCTTTTCCTTTCCGGTCGAAGGACGGTGCAACCCAAATCCATGCCATTGCCTGTCATTGCCGCCCAACGGATTGGCAAGGCTGGCGCAGTTCCCGATGCGGGCACCATCATTGCTGTCGTCGAAAAATCGCAATGCCCTGCAGAGCAGCTTGCGGTAACCGAAAACAGCGCGTTCAGCCTTGGCAAAAACGGCGGCGTGAACAAAGTTCTGATACTGGTTGGCTGTGGCGCCGGAGCCTATAATATGACGATGGCACCCTATGTGGGAAGCTCGACCGATGGCCGGAGATGGAGCTTCACACCAGCGCGCTTTGATTATCCGGAAAAGCCGGATGAAGGCATGGGTGGCGCGGTTCTCCTTTCCAATCCCGAATGGGATGCGGCAAACCAGCAGCTCAACAGCTTCCACAAAGGGCGCGGGCTTGGCGATTGCGGTCGTTCGGCCAATTATGTCTGGGATGGCAATCAGTTCCGCCTGGTCGAGGCGACAGGAATCGATGAATGCAATGGCGCCCGCAGCTGGATGACATTGTGGCGCGCCAAGGTTGAATTCACCGACTAGGCAATGCTCCAGCTGCTATTCAGCAGGAGCGTGTGTCAGCCTTTGCGGGCCTTTAGCAGCAGTTCGGCCACTCCATAGGTCCGCTCATTGTCGACATCGATCGCAAACGCGCCATCCGGGGTAATCTGCGGTACAACCCGAACACCAAAGCGGCGGGAAATGGCTTTGAAAGCCTTGTCGAGCGTCCACCAGCCCAGCCGAAACCGGATTAAGTTGAGGATACCGAATGCCTTGGCAATGCGGGCGCGATTCTTGGCGAACTGGCCGCCTTCACGGAACGCCTCGGTCGCGCGCAGCGCCTTACTGTTGCGCAGCCAAAAGACATTGCAGTTGGAAATCGCCACATCGCTGAATTCATAGAATTTGCGTTGCCCATCGGGATGGGCCGCACGAATGGATTCGCGCGTTGCAAGAACGACCACCGCATCGCCTTCGCTGGCGAGCGCGTCGCGATGCACGCCCTGAAGGTAACCGCTTTCGGCGAGCACATTGTCGGCGGTCGTGATCAGCAATGGAAATGCGGCATCGCCACCGGCCAGCGCAATGGCGTGTTCGACGCTTTCGACAATCCCGGCCTGTGCCTCGCACAGCACCAATCGGCCTGCAGCCTTCAGCGCCGCGACGGTCGGTAAATCGGCAATCACCGCTGGGTCGTGGATCGAAATCAGGACTTTCGCCTCTGGAAAGGCCGGACCCACCGCTTCGGCCACCCATTCGAGCAGCGGCTTGCCGTTAATGGGCACACGGCATTTGTGGCTGACGCCCGCGCGTTCGGCGAGCGGATCAAGCTTCCCGTCGCGTTTGCCTGCGAGGATGAGGATGGTCGGTTGGTCGTTCATGTCGCGCCTATAGGGTTGGACACAATTTCGGGCAAGCTAAGGCTGGCCAAACAGGGGAATTTGCACTAGGCGCAGCCGCGAAAAGGGAATTCGGGGTTTTATGGCAAACGCGCTTCGTATCGGATTGGCCGGGCTGGGAACGGTGGGCACCGGCGTCATCCAGCTTGTCGAAGAAAATCGCGCACTTATTTCGCGCCGCGCCGGTCGGCCGATTGAAATCACCGCAATCACTGCACGCGACCGCTCGAAGGATCGCGGCGTTGACCTCACACCCTATCGCTGGGTTGATGATATGGGCGAACTCGCCACCGCACCCGATGTCGATGTGGTGGTCGAACTGGTGGGCGGATCGGATGGCCCTGCGCTGACGCTCGCTCGCGAAACGCTGGGCGCCAGCCGGGCGCTGGTGACTGCGAACAAGGCAATGATTGCACATCATGGCGCAGAGCTTGGCGCACTTGCCGATGCCAAGGGTGCACCGCTGAAATTCGAAGCAGCAGTTGCGGGCGGCATTCCGGTGATACAGGGGTTGCGCGATGGCGCGGCGGCCAACCGCATCGACCGCGTTTACGGCATCCTCAACGGCACCTGCAACTTCATCCTATCGGCGATGGAACGCGATGGCCGTGATTTCGCCGAGGTGCTTTCGGACGCACAGGCCAAGGGCTTTGCCGAGGCCGATCCCAGCTTCGACATTGATGGTGTCGATGCCGCGCACAAGCTTTCGATCCTCGCCTCGCTCAGCTTTGGCAGCCGCATCGATTTTGACGGTGTCGATATTCGCGGCATTCGCAAGATCATCGCTGCTGACATCGCGCAGGCGCAGGCGCTGGGATATCGCATCCGCCTGATCGGCCTTGCCGAAGTCGATGGCGAAAATGGAGGCTCTTCGCTGTATCAGCGCGTGCAGCCATGCCTTGTACCGATCGACCACCCACTCGCCAATGTAACCGGCGCGACAAATGCTGTTGTTGCGGAAGGCAATTTCTCTGGCCGCCTGCTGTTTCAGGGAGCGGGCGCGGGCGATCGTCCCACCGCATCGGCGGTGGTTGCCGATCTTGTCGATATCGCGCGCAAGGAAACTGGCCCGGCTTTCTCGGTTCCGACCGCCGAACTTGAAGAATTGCCGCGCGCTACCGCCGCGCACCGCGTCAACAAAACCTATTTGCGCATGCTCGTTGCCGATCGGCCGGGCGTGCTAGCCGAAATCGCGGCCGCGATGCGCGATGCCGGGCTTTCGATCGAAAGCCTCATCCAGCGCGAGGTTGCCGATGGCTCGGCGCTCATCGCCATGGTCACCCACGAAGCGCGTGAGCAGGCCGTAACCGATACCCTCGCCGCCCTCAAAGGCTCTGACAGCCTGCAGGGCGAACCGATGGTCATGCACATATTGGGAGAATGAAATGACGACGCAACCAACAGGAGAATTGGCTGGCGGCGCAATGGACCGCGTCCTTGTCCTTGAAATGGTACGCGTGACCGAAGCTGCGGCTATGGCAGCTGCCAGCATGATCGGCCGGGGTGATGAAAAGGCGGCGGACGCTGCAGCCGTCGAAGCGATGCGCGCTGCGCTCAACGATCTCTATATGGACGGTACTGTCGTGATCGGAGAGGGTGAACGCGACGAAGCACCGATGCTCTACATCGGTGAAAAGGTTGGCAATGCGCCGGGCAAGGGGCCCAAGATCGACATCGCGCTCGACCCGCTCGAAGGCACCACGATCACGGCAAAGGCTGGTCCCAATGCAATGGCCGTGCTCGCGGTTGCTGAAGAAGGCAACCTCTTGAACGCACCTGATGTCTATATGGAAAAGCTTGCGGTCGGCCCCGGCTATTCGCCCGGAATTATCGATCTGGCCAAGACGCCGACCGAAAATGTCCTTGCAGTTGCAAAGGAAAAGGGCGTTCCGCCTGAAGAAATCATTGTCTGCGTTCTCGATCGCCCGCGCCATGACAAACTGATCGCAGAACTGCGCTCGCTGGGTTGCGGTATCATGCTGATTCCCGACGGCGACGTGGCTGGTGTTATCGCAACCACCAACCCGGACACGACGATCGACCTGTACATGGGCTCCGGTGGTGCACCCGAAGGTGTTCTGGCGGCTGCAGCGCTTCGCTGCGTCGGTGGTCAGTTCAAGGGCCGCTTGCTGTTCCGCAACGACGATGAACGGTCGCGCGCGCGCAAATGGGGCATCGAAGATCTCGACAAGATTTACGATCTGGAAGAGCTGGCAAAAGGTGACTGTATCTTTGCAGCGACTGGTGTCACCGACGGTTCGTTGCTGGCTGGCGTCAAAACTTTACGCGATGGCCGGGTCACCACAGAAACCGTTGTGATGCGGGCATCATCAGGCACGGTGCGCTGGGTCAAGAGCGAGCATCGCAAGGCTGATCAGTAAATACCCATCAGCAGTCCCGTCGCGATTTGTTCGCCGAGATCCCCCGCCGCCCGTTGATCGGCCTCATTGATGGTCTTTGGGGCCAAAATGGCTTCCGACGTTTGAGCATGGGTGCAGACGATCCTGCTCTCCGCAATCTGCCGCAAGCGCCATCCCGTCGCGATGCGCTCGGCCTGCGCCA
>JALREL010000122.1 GCA_023262005.1 Sphingorhabdus sp.
GCTACCGACCACCGGCCCCGGAAGCAGCGACGCCACCATGGCTGCCCTCCGGTTCCGCTTCGCTCCACCTACGGTCACCCATGGTGCCAGAGGCAATTATGCACTAACAAACAACACGGACCACTCGGTGGGGGCCGGTCAATCGTCTTTACCGTGATGGGTCCGGATCATCTGACCGCGACGATGCCCGTCGACCGACGAACAGTCCAAATCCATGGCCGGCTCAATGGCGGAGCGTCGGTCGCGTTGGCGGAAACCGTTGCTTCGGCGGCCGCCAATCTGACACTTGATCCGTCGCTGCAGGCAGCAGTAGGTTTGGAAATCAACGCCAACCACCTGCGCCCGGTTAAGTCGGGATTGGTACATGCCACCGCCCGGCCCGAAGCGTTAGGACGCAGCACGCAAGTCTGGTCGATCCGTATTCTCGACGATCAAGACCGTCTGGTGTGCGTCGCCCGAATGACGCTGGCGATCATATCGGTGGAACGGGCGTGAAGCTTTCAGCGGCTCCGCTGCTTGAACTCAGCCTAAACGTGGCTGCGCCCGTGGATCTGGGCGGACGGCGTTGCATCGCCATAACCGGCGGCAAAGTTAGCGGCCAATATTCGGGACAGGTTCTGCCCGGAGGCGCCGACTGGCAGGCCATTTCCTCGGATGGCACGATCGAGATTGATGCCCGCTATGTGCTCGATCTTGCAGAGGGGAAGGTGGAAATTCGTTCAACGGGTTTGCGCAGTGGCGACCCCGAAATCCTCGCCAGACTTGCAAAAGGCGAAACTGTTGATCCGGATGATTACTACTTCCGAACCGCGATCCGTTTTTATACCACTGCTCCGGCGCTTGACCGGCTCAACCGTATCATGGGCGTCGCCCGGGGGGAGCGGGGCGACGATGGCGTTCGGATCATCATTTACGAGGTGATGTGATTCATGCAGCGCGATATCGACATTGCGATTATCGGTGGCGGGATTGCAGGGCTGACGGCCGCACTCAGCCTGCATGCGGCTGGATTCCATCCAATGGTATATGAATCCGTAGCCGTTCCAGCCCCGCTTGGCGTCGGGATCAATCTGCTGCCCCATGCTGTGCGCGAGCTCGCTGAACTGGGCCTGCTGGATGAACTACGCGCAATCGGATTCGAGATTCACGATCTCAACTATCTGACCGCCGGAGGCGAATTGGTCTGGCATGAGCCGCGTGGCAGCAAGGCCGGATATAATTGGCCGCAAATCGCCATCCATCGAGGCGATTTGCAGATGTTCCTGCTTGCTAAGGTGCGCGAACGACTTGGCCCGCAATCGGTTCGCTTGGGTCACGAGTTGCGTAGTTTGGAAGTGGATGGGCCCCGCCCACGCGCGCATCTTCATGACAGGGAAAGCGATTCCGACCTGACCATCACTCCAGACCTGCTTCTCGGCGCCGACGGAATCCACTCACAGGTTCGCCGTGCATTTTATCCAGATGAGGGCAGTCCGCTCTGGAACGGTATCACTCTTTGGCGCTCGACCGCGCCAATCGACGCGCCAATGGGCGGCCGAGCGATGATCTGGGCGGGCACCGCCGCGCAGAAGTTCGTTGCTTACCCGATTGGGCCGGATCCGGTCACTGGTGCGCCCCGGCTTAACTGGATCTGCGACCTCAAGGTGGCCGAGGTCGACAGCCCTCCGCCACGTGACTGGAACAAGTTGGGCGATCGAGCCGATTTCCTGCCGCGCTTTGCGAACTGGCGTTGGAACGGAGTGGATGTACCGGCCATTGTTGAAGCGGCTGGACCGATCTACGAATTTCCGATGATCGACCGCGATCCACTGCCGCAGTGGACATTCGGCCAAGCTACGCTGCTGGGCGATGCTGCTCACCCGATGTATCCGATCGGCTCCAACGGTGCGACCCAAAGCATCATTGATGCCCGGGTGCTCTCTTGGCATCTGGCGAGGGCCAGTTCGATCCCGGCTGCGCTTGCCGCATATGAATCCGACCGCCGCGAGGCAACCGCCAGGATAGTATTGATGAACCGTCAAAAAGGTCCTGACCAAGTGCTCGATCTGGCTGCCGAACGACTAAAAGCAGGCGGCGCGCTGGCATCGGTCCTTCCACACGCGGAACGCCAAGAAATAGCGGATCTCTACAAGAAGATCGCCGGATTCGACCCTGCCACGCTCAATGCGCGCCCAAGTTTTTCCGTAAGACCGGACTAAAGCAATTCTGCGCCTATTCGCAGGTCAATGCGCTTGCGGGAATAGTGATCTACGGCTTTGGGCAATGCCACCAGTGCAGATCACGCGCTCGCCGGACAATATCGGTTAAGATAATCCTGGTGCGTCGGCATATGTTGGACAACAAAGCGTATGGATTGTTCGATCGCGTCAAACTCCTTCCGGATCGACATTTTGTCGATGGCATCCGCCATCGGATTATGTCCTTTCATCGCCAAGCCTTGCCCCATCATTACCGCGGCCCAACTGGTTTCGGTGAACAACTCGTCATCCTCGCGGAATATCTGGCCATTGGTCTGGAACAGTTCGACCTTCTCAGTCAGGCTGTCGGGCACGGCCATTGTCCGGCAATGGTTCCAGAACGGGCTGTCGTCGCGGCTGGTGGTGTTATAGTGCAGTATCAGGAAATCGCGGATGCGCGCATATTCCTTGCCGGTTAGCCGATTGAAGGCGTCTTCCTGCGCCTGCGTGATGCCATCGAGCGAAAGCAGCGCAATCAGCTTGTTGATGCCGGTGTAGATCAGATGGATGGAGGTTGACTCGAGCGGCTCCATGAAGCCGGCGGAAAGCCCGATCGCGATCACATTCTTGTTCCAGAATTTCTTGCGCCTACCTGTGGTGAAGCGCAGGAAATTGGGGTCGGCACCCGGTTTTCCGGCGATGTTTTTTACCAGAATGTCCAACGCTTCATCGTCGGACATGAAGCTGCTGCAATAGACATGGCCGTTACCGTTGCGATGCTGCAACGGCACTTGCCATTGCCAACCAGCGCTATGGGCTGTGGCCCGTGTATAGGGCAGGGGACCACTACCATCTTCGCGCAGGCAGGGCAGGGCAACCGCGCGATCACACGGCAGGTAATTGGTCCAATCTTCATAGCCGGTTTTCAGGGCTTGTTCGATCAACAGGCCGCGAAAACCCGAGCAATCGATGAAAAGGTCACCTTTGATGATCGTACCGTCTTCGAGCGTGATTGATGATACGAAACCATTTTCGCCATCGAGTTGCACATCCGAAACCTTGCCTTCGCGCCGCACGACGCCGCGCTTTTCCGAATAGCCACGCAAAAACCGGGCATATCGGCCAGCGTCGATGTGATAGGCATAGTTGACCGGTGGCAAGTCTTCGCGAGCATAGTCTTCGGTGCGGGCGAAACGGCCGAAATGCGCAGCCATGGTCTCCAAGTTGAAAACCTGGATCGGGCGCTTGTCACCCGCGGCCTTATATTTGTGCCAGACATGGTGGAACGAAATTCCCTCCATCTGGTAGCCATAATTGCCGAATGGATGGATATAGCTGTCGCCCAGTTTTCCCCAGTTGACGAACTGGATGCCCAGTTTGAAGCTGCCCTGAACTGCAGACAGCAATTCGCGTTCGTCAATTTCGAGCAGGCGGTTGAAATCGAGGAAGGGCGGTATCGTCGCTTCGCCGACGCCGACTGTGCCGATCATCTCCGATTCGACCAGCGTTATGGCCACATCCCGGCCCGCGCGCAGTTTGGATAGCGCGGCAGCGGCCATCCAGCCTGCGGTGCCTCCACCAACAATGACGATTTTTTCGATGGCCATGCGCCTTTTCCTCCTCAAAGCTGCATAGCGATATAATAGCTTTGCGCAAATTGTGAACGTTCATTTTATATCTTGTGAACGCTCTCAATTGGCATTATGTGTCAAAATGACGGAGGGAATCATACCCCCGCAGGAGGATTTAGGGAGGACTGCTTGACCACCATGTCAAAATTCGCGCGTACCAGCCGTTTTGCGGCGCTTTCGACGGCTTCCAGCCTGGCGCTCTGTGTGCTGGCCTCGCAGCCTGCCCTCGCACAATCGGCCGAAGAGGAAGAAGCTGCGGCAGAGGCTGAAGACGAAATTATCGTCACCGGTTTCCGCAAGTCGCTCGAAAATGCGCAAGGCATCAAGCAGGAAGCCGACACATTCGTCGATGTGATTACTGCCGAAGACATCGGTGCGCTTGCAGACCGTTCGGTCGCCGAAGCGTTGCAGCGTGTACCGGGCGTCAACATTTCGCGCTTCGAACAGCGTAATGACCCTGACCGTTTCTCGGTTGAAGGGTCGGGCGTCATTATCCGTGGTCTTCCCTTTGTGCGTTCTGAACTCAATGGACGCGATATCTTTTCGGCCAATGGCGGACGCGAACTCTCGTTCAACGATGTCTCTCCTGAACTTCTTGGTCGTGTCGAAGTCTTCAAGAACAACACTGCCGACATGATCGACGGCGGTATTTCGGGTACGGTCAATCTCGTCACCCGCAAGCCGCTTGATAAGCCGGGAATGCACATCGCGGGCACCATCGAAGGCAATTATGGCGACATGGCCAAGGAATGGTCGCCTGGCTTCTCGATCCTGGGTTCGTCCACCTTTGAAACCGGTGCCGGTACGTTTGGCATTCAGCTGGCATATGCGCAGTCGGAGCTTGTGACCAAGACCGACGCTTCGCAAATCACCGATCCCTGCTATCGCGCGCCGTCGCTTGATGCCGCATGTATTCGCGTTCGGCCGGTCGGCTCAGGCGGCTTTGGCGGATCGCAGCAGTTCAATGAATCTAACTTCCCGCCAGCGGGCGCGATTTTCGTTCCCAAAGGCGCCGGTGTTCGCACCACAGACCTGACCCGTGATCGCAACGCCTTTTCGGCAGTCGGCCAGTGGGAAAGCAGCGACGGCAGCGCACTCGTAACGCTTGAATATCTGCGTGCCGAAACCGAAGCGACGCTGAACGAATATGCCGTACTTGCGCTCGTCAACGATGATGGATTGTTCCCCGTTGTTGCACCCGGAACCACGGCTGTTATCGAAAATGGCCAGTTTGTTTCGGGCACGCTGACGCAGCTGCAGCCTTTTACTGGCGGCCGTGGCATTCCCACCGAACTTCTCCGCTTCCAGCGTGAAGACACCGCGATGACCGAGGATTTCTCGGCGCACCTGAAACTCAATCCTTCCGATCGTTTGCGCGTGAATTTCGAGGTGCAGCACATCAAGTCTGACCGCACCGAAGATGGCTTCATTTCGGCGATGCAGACCTATACCGACGTGCGCATCGACAATTCGGGCAGCACGCCGCAGGTCGAATTCCTGCAACCCGGCACGGCGACTTCGCCCGCGTCCTATTTCAACGACCCTGCGCGGACATTCTATTGGTTCCTGCTCGACAACCAGGTCAAGAATGAAGGCGACCTGACGAGCATGCGCTTCGACGCTGAATATGATGTCAGCGACGAAGGCTTTTTCAAAAAGGCCCGTTTCGGGGCGCGTTGGGGTGATCGCAACCGCGTGACCCGCAATGCCAACTTCTCCAACTGGGGCAATTTGGGCGCGCCTTGGACCGGTCGCGGCGGCAACTGGAACTGCGGTGACTTCCAGGCCTTTGGTTGCGGCGGCGCCTATGTCCGTGATTTCCCGAATTCGGCAAATCTGCGCAATCCGTTTGGCAGCGGCTTCCAGCGCGGCAACGCGCCGGTCCCCATGGGTGATGGCTCGGCCTTCTTCTTTGGCGGTGACAATATGGTCGCCGATTATCTGAGCGGTGCAATCCGTACACAGGCGGCGGCAATCACTGCCTTTACCCTGACCCCCAATGCATGGTTCCCGATCTCGGCACGTGGCAATGCCTTGCCCGGCGGCCCGTGGACTGCCGGAGAAATTTCGGATGTCGAGGAAAGCACCTTTGGTGCCTATGCCCGCGTCGATTTCGGAACCGATCTGGGCAGCAACACCAAGCTGAGCGGCAATTTCGGCCTGCGTTATGTCGAAACTGTGGTTCGCAGCGGTGGTACCATCGCATTCCCGACCGGGCAGTTCTTCGATACGCCCCCGGGCGGCAATGGTGACGGTGTAGTCAGTGTTGCAGAATTGCAGGTTGCTTGCGGTGCTGTCCAACCTGGACAGATAGCTCCCGGCTATTGCGGCCTTTCAGCCGCACGGCAGGCCCAATTCGCATCGGTATTCACCGGCGAAATCATCGACGACAGTGCCAATATCAAATTTGCGAACTGGCTCCCCAGCTTCAATGCAAAACTCGATTTCGGTAATGGTATGCTGGTCCGTGCAGCGGTTTCGAAGGGGATTTCACGTCCTGATATGTCCGGATTCGCTACGGGTGGTGCCATTTTCGACAACACCACTAATTTGCGAGCTGCCGGTACACTTGAAACGGGACCGCTGTTCCAGATCTTCACCGGTAACCGCTTGTTGCGTCCAACCGAATCCTGGAACTACGATCTCTCATTCGAATGGTATTGGGATGACGTGGGTTCGCTCACCGTTTCCGGTTTCCTGAAAGACATCAAGGGAATCGTCAACGGCGGTGCAAATGTCCGCAACTTCACCAGCCCCAGCGGAGTCTCCACTGATGTGATCGTCAATGGTCCGGTCAACAGCGATGGCGGCACGCTGAAAGGTGTCGAAGTCGCTTACCAGCAAACCTATGATTTCCTTCCCGGATTCCTCAGCGGTTTGGGTGCGCAGTTGACCTACACCTATGTTGATGCCGGTGATTTCAACAACTCGACGCTGGGTGCAGAGCAAAGTCCCTTTGCAGGCGGTCTGCCGCTGGCTGGTGTTTCGAAACACACGGTCAACGCGGTTGCCTTCTATGAAAAGGGGCCGATATCTGCCCGCGTAGCGTATAACTGGCGCTCCGACTTCCTGCAGACGCCGCGCGACGTGATTTTCCCATTCTCACCGATTTATGGAGAAAGCACTGGCCAACTCGACGGCTCGATCTTCTTCACAGTGATGGACGGCGTGAAATTGGGTGTTCAGGGCGTGAACTTGCTCGATGAAGTCACCCGTACTTCGCAGGTGATCGATTTTGATGGCACGCGGTCGACCCGGTCTGCGTTCCGCAATGACAGGCGATTTACCTTCCTCGCCCGTTTCGAATTCTAATCCTGCCCTGTATGCAACTTCGTGGCGAGCCTCGGGTAATATCCTTGGCTCGCCCATTTTTTTGAGCAAGGCGACGCTTGGCTGCCACCGAAGTGGCGTTTAATCTGCAGATGCTGTTCGTCGCCGGTTTAGCAAAAGGATCTTGCCATGCATCGGTCGTTCCCATGCCTGCTATCGTCGGTTGCAATGGTTGCCAGCGTTACCGGTACTGCGAAAGCGGCTGAAACAAAGCCTGAATGGAGCCTGGTCTGGTCAGACGAATTTGATGGTAACCAGCTCGATCGTTCCAAGTGGATACCGGAACGGTCGTGTTGGGGCGGCGGCAATAATGAACGGCAATGCTATACCGACAGGACGAAGAACATCCGCGTCGAAAACGGCGTGTTGCGCTTGATCGCCCATAAGGAAAAATTCCGAGGGCCGGATCGACCACCGGAAATCGCGGCGAACCCCAATCCCAAACGGGCCCAGCCATATACATCTGGAAAGATCCGCACCTTGGGGCTCTCAAGCTGGAAATATGGCAAAGTCGAGTTCCGGGCAAAGCCACCAAAGGGGCAGGGGACCTGGCCTGCAGTCTGGATGATGCCGTCGGACAACAAATATGGCGGTTGGCCGCGTTCGGGTGAGATTGACATTCTTGAAGGCGTCAATTTGGGAGCATCTTGTCCGCAATGCGAAGGCGGTGTGGGTGAAAACCGGATGATCAGCGCGATCCATTTTGGAGACTATGCGCCCAAGAACAAGTTCCGAGATACGCGTGTGGCCTTGCCATCGCGTGCCTTGCCGTCCGATGACTTCCATGTCTGGACGCTCGAATGGGGTAAGGGGCTGATGCGCTTTTACCTCGATGGCCGCAAATATTGGGAACTGACGTCCAAAGATTGGGAAACCGCATCGCCCAAAGGGGCGGGCAATCCTGCCGCACCATTCGACCAGCCCTTTTACATCATGGCCAATCTTGCGATCGGCGGCAAATTGGCTGAGGACAATAATGACAAGGGCGTTGCCGCAAATGTGGCACCAGCTGAATTTGCAATCGACTGGATTCGGATTTACCAATGCCCGGTCGATAAAGAAGAGGGTCTGGCCTGCATGCAAGGCGTCAAGGGGGAATAACAGCACATGGCGAGACGCCGCCAGGCCGTAACGATCAAGCATGTCGCCGCCGATGCAGGGGTTTCGCTGCAGACGGTTAGCCGCGTCATCAACAACGAGCCCAATGTCCGGCCGGCGATGAAGGACCGGGTGCAGGCTTCGATCGACAAGCTTGGATATGTTCCGTCGATCGCTGCACAGCGCATGAGCGGATCGCGGTCGTACCTTATTCTTGCAATCAACGATCGTGATCGCACAATCGCTGATTGGCGAGCGCGGCAGGGTGGTGATTGGGTCGACCAGATGCTTTTGGGCGGGATGCTGAAGGCCTCTGAATATGGCTACAGGATGATCTTCGAACTGGTCGATACGCACAGCGACCATGTTGAGCGCGAACTGGGCGCGGCTATCGCGGCTTTGCAGCCTGATGGCGTGATCCTGACCCCGCCACACTCGGAAAATCCGCTGATTACGGGCTTGCTCGCCGAACATGGCATTCCTTTTGCGCGAATCGGATCGAAAGCGAGCGGGCCGGGCATTGCGATGACCATGGGTGATGAGGCATCGGCACGTCTCGCAACGGAACATCTTATCAAGCTTGGTCATCGCCGCATCGGATTTATCGCGGGGCCTGAAGAGTATAGCCTTTCCGATTGGCGCAAGACGGGTTGGAAACTGGCCATGGAGGCGGCAGGGCTGCCTTATGATGGGCTCTGTGTCCGGGGCGATTTTGGATATGACAGCGGTGTTGCCGCAACCGAGGCACTGCTTGGCCGCGCTGAACCCCCGACTGCAATCATCGCAAGCAGCGACCAGATGACGTTGGCAGCGCTCGACACAGCGATAAAGCAAGGCCTTTCGGTTCCGCGCGATCTTTCGCTTATCAGCTTCGACAATACGCCCGTTGTACGTTTCACTACCCCGCAATTGACCGCAATCGACCAGCCCATCGCCGCCACTTTTTCCAAGGCGGTCGAGTTGTTGATTGAGCATGCGAATGAGACGGTTGAGCCTCAGCCGGTGCGCGTCGAAGGAAGTTTGATCGAGCGCGGCAGTACTGCGCCCCCGGGCACCGAACCGCGTGCCTGATACCAAAATCCAAGCCAGACAGACTGCGCCTTTTCTTTATCTGTATGCGTTGGCGGCTGCCGGCGGCGCAGTGGCTTATGTGCCTTTCCTGACGATATTGTTGCCATTGCGCGTTACCGAATTTGCAGGGCAGGATGCGCTGGCTGTTTTATCATACACCACCTTTGCCGGTGCTATCGCGGCGAGTATCGCAAATATCGGCTTTGGCTGGCTCAGTGATATCACCAAAACTCGCCGTCCTTGGATTGGTGCAGGGCTGGTGCTTTCAAGCTGCCTGCTGCTTCTCGTGCCATTTGCGAGCAGCCCACCGCTTTTGATCGCTCTTATCATTTGCTGGCAAATTGCGTTGAACATGATGCTGGGCCCCTTATCGGCTTGGGCTGGGGATGTGGTGCCCGATGCTCAAAAGGGGATGCTCGGGGGCTTGCTGGCATTTGCGCCTGCATTGGGGGCGCTTTCCGGGGCGTTTATCACGTTTAAAGGTCTGGCGAATGCGGATGAGCGGCTGTACTGGGTGGTGGTGCTCATGTTGCTGATGGTCGGGCCGCTACTGCTGTTCGGCAAGCCGATCAGAATGCCGCAATTGCTGGTCGATCGTCCAAAGGAGGAAATCGCGAAGAATGCCGATAACTCGGCCAGAATGGCGGTGTGGCGAATGTGGTCGGCACGCCTTATGGTGCAGATTGCCGAGGCGTCCTTGTTCGCATTCTTGCTGATGTGGTTTCGCAGCCTCGATCCCCAATTTGATGAGAATAAAGTCGCCAATATTTTCGCATTCGTCCTCAGTATAGCCGTGGTGTTTGCGATATTGATCGGCCGTTGGTCAGACCGCGTCGATCGGCCAATCGTACCTCTTGTTTCCTGCGCTGCCACGGCTGCCCTTGGCTTGGCATTGATGGCTTTGGCGCCGACTTTGCCGATGGCGATTGCTGGCTATGTCATGTTCGGCATCGCAAGCAGCATCTTCCTTGCGCTGCATTCGAGCCAGACCTTGCGGGTGTTGCCCCGCGCTTCACGACGCGGACGGGACATGGGCATTTTCAACCTCACCAACACGGTTCCATCGTTGATCATGCCGGGGCTCACCCTCGCACTGGTGCCGCGCTATGGCTTTGATCTGCTGTTCCTGCTGCTTGCAGTGCTTGCCATGCTGGCAAGCCTACTGCTGTTCAAAATGCCAGAACGGCCCGCCAGTTCCGCGGTTTAATTCGGGCAGGGCAAATCTGCCGCTCCAGCCTCAACCCTGATGGTGCGGATCGAAGCAACAAATCCGCGCGCGGCTTCGATCTGGAAAGGCGCAGCAACGGCATCGAGTTTCGCACCCTTCTCCACAAAGCAGCGCAATGGAATCCGCAGCGCGTTGGCGCTGCCGTCGGTCAATGATCGCACATAACCGGTCAGGTCGATCGGCGCGCCGCCAAAGGAGATACGCACCGGCTGGTCATTTTTGCGGTCGATCCGCCAATCGATGGAAAGCGCTGCCTGTTGGGGTAGCTTGCCATTCAGGTTGATAGCCGATCCGGTAATCGACATCCCAGCTTTGTCGCTCCAGCTGAATTGGCGGGCGTCTTCCTGCGCACCGATGTCGATCGCGCGCGATGCGATCGAGCCATCGACGCCGAGATGCCACGGAGCCGAGACTTTCCCGCGCAACATATACAGCAAAGTGCCGTCGCTGGCGTTAAGGTCAATGCCGGGTTTTTCATTCACCCGGCCAAGCCGGGTTGGCTTGGAATAGTCGAGGCCATAGCCGATCGGGAATAAAGGCTTTGTTATCGGCAACCGGGCATCGGCGGGCCAAGCGAAAGGCAGGCGCCCCGTAAAGTCACGGCGGGCTTTGCCATCGGCACCGGCAATCAGCACATCGGCCACGCCTTGCCCTTGTGAACCTGGCAGCCAGCCTGCGACAAATGCATCGGCAAGATTTATCAGCTTTCCAGCAAACAATGGACGCCCCGAAAGAAACAGCACAACAACCGGGACCTTTTTAGCCTTCAATTGCTTGATCAGCTCCACTTCTTCCGCCTGTAGCGTGAAAGCGAGGTGAGGAATGTCGCCCTCAAATTCGGCATAGGGCTTCTCGCCGAGTACAATGATCGCAACATCAGGCTTGCTGTCGACCTTCCCATTGGGCGCGATTACGCCTTTTCCGCCTGTCGCAGAAATTGCGTCGACAAGTGCACGGCCAATGGTCTGCCCCTTGGGAAAATCGGATGCCTTGGTGTCGGTTCCCTGCCAGGTAACCGTCCAACCACCCGCCTGCATGGCCATATTGTCGGCACCCGACCCGGCCACCAAAATCGATGCGCCTTTGCGGATTGGCAGGACGGACTTGTTGTTTTTGAGTAGGACGAGCGATTTCGAAACCGCTTCGCGCGCGAGCTCCAGATGCGCATCCGACCCGATGATATCGGGATTGCCACGTTCGATAGATTGCGGACCCATCAGGCCCAGTTTGTATTTCACCCGCAGGTTCCGCCGGATCGCGTCTTCGAGGCGCGCGGCAGGGATGCGTCCGTCGCGAACCGCGGCCAGGGTGTTATTGTACAGCCCTTTCCAGCTGTCGGGCGCCATATACAGGTCGAGCCCGGCATTGATCGCAGCAGGGCAATCGGTGGCGGTGCAGCCTGCAACCTGGCCATGGCCATTCCAGTCGCCAACGACCAGTCCTTTGAAGCCCATGCGTTCTTTCAGAACATCGGTGAGGAGCGATTTGTTGCCGTGATGCTTCACGCCGATCCAGCTTGAAAAACTGGCCATGACAGTCAACGCACCGGCATTGATCGCGGGCGGATATCCTTGCGCATGGATGGCGACGAGTTCCGTCTCCGAAATGCGCGCATCGCCCTGGTCCCGGCCTTCAAAGGTGCCACCATCGGCAAGATAATGTTTTGCGGTCGCTGCGACCCGATCGGCGGGCAATGGCTTGCCTTCCACCAGAGCGCCCTGCAGCCCCAGCGTCATCGCGCTCGAATAGCGCGCGATAAGTGCCGGGTCCGATGAATAACCCTCATAGGTACGCCCCCAGCGAATATCCTGCGGTGCAGCCAATGTTGGGGCAAAAGTCCATTCGATACCGCTGGCGGCAATTTCCGCGGCTGTCGCAGCGCCGATCCGCTGGATCAGATCGGGGTCGCGCGCGGCACCCAGGCCGATATTATGCGGGAATATTGTCGCGCCGGGCAGGTTTGAATGGCCATGCACGGCGTCAACGCCGAACAGGATCGGGATGCCAGCCCCACTTTCGCGCGATGCAGCCCGGAATTCATCGACCAACTGTTTCCATTTTTGCGCGGTGGCACGCTCATCGCCATAAGGGCCAGAATTGCCGCCCGCGAGAATCGAACCCAAGGGATATTGCTTCAAATCCTTGGGCGAAATTGCGCTGATATCCGCCTGAATGACTTGCCCGACTTTTTGCTCGAGGGTCATTTCAGCGATGGTACGGCTGATCGCCTCTTCGGTGGCAGGATCGGTGATGCTTTGCGGGCTGGCAGCCGATGGCCAAACAGAGGGGGTGGCCAGCGCCGCTTCATTCTGGGCAGATGCCGCAACAGATGGTGAGAGGGGAGCAACCGATGCCAGCAAAGTGACAAATATGGCTCCTGATTTCCTCCGCAGCATCCCGATTCTCCGCTTGATTATGTGAACGTTCTCAATTTGGTGCCACATAACAGGCTGACAATCAAGTTCGAACAATGCTCAACAGCATTGCCGAGCAGGATTGCGACAGCCGTTCGTCGGATGTCGAAACGGTAAAATGCGGCTATTTGCTGGTTCTACGCCAATGTGCCGACAATCTGCAGCACACGACTTGCCCATTCAGGACGGCATATCAACAGGTCGGGCATGTAGACATCGGACTGGTTGTACAAAAGGGGACTGCCGTCGATGCGGCTGACATGCAACCCATGCGCCGCAGCCACTGCAGCGGGGGCGCAACTGTCCCACTCATATTGCCCGCCTGTGTGAAGGTAAATCTCGGCTTCTCCGCGAACCACCGCCATCGCCTTGGCGCCAGCGCTTCCCATGGGGACGAGTTCGGCGCCGATTTGTTCGGCCACTGCAACGGCTTCCTTTGCGGGCCGGGTGCGGCTGACAACCATGCGCGGTTTTGCCGCAGCGGCGGGCAGAGCAGATGGCTGGTCCGAACGCAACACAATGCCTAGGCCCGGCAAGCCGACAGCGCCGATTTCGGGTTTGCCATCGATGGCGAGCGCGACGTGCACCGCCCAGTCGGTGCGCGCTTCGCCATATTCCCGTGTCCCGTCGACCGGATCGACGATCCAAACGCGCGATTTCGAGAGCCTTTCTGCGCTGTCTTTTTCTTCTTCCGAGAGCAAGCCGTCATCAGGCCGCTGCTCGCGAAGGGCATGACAGAGAAACTGGTTGGCGGTTTTGTCGCCTGCATCGCCCAGGGCTTTTCCGCTGATCAGCCCGGAATCGCGTACCTCAAGGAGGATACGACCTGCGACATGGGCAAGATGGGCGGCCAGTTCAGCGTCAGTCATCTTGCTCACTTTAGCGGCAGCAGCTTGCGGATGATATGCTCGGCTGCTTCGGCAGCCGTCATTTCCACGGTGTTGACACGAATTTCCGGATTTTCGGGCGCTTCATAGGGGCTATCAATGCCCGTAAAGTTCTTGAGCTGTCCTGAGCGCGCCTTCTTGTAGAGGCCTTTTACGTCCCGCGCTTCGGCAACCTCCAGCGGGGTATCAACGAATATCTCGATAAACTCGCCTTCGGGAAGCATCTTGCGGACCATATCGCGCTCTGCACGGAAGGGCGAAATGAAGGCGGTGAGGACGATCAGTCCCGCATCGGCCATCAGCTTGGCGACTTCGCCAACGCGGCGAATGTTTTCGATGCGGTCGGCCTCGGTGAAGCCCAGGTCACGGTTCAGGCCATGACGGACATTGTCTCCATCGAGCAGGAAGGTGTGTCGGTTCATCAGATGAAGCTGCTTTTCCACCTCATTGGCGATGGTGGATTTACCCGAACCCGAAAGCCCGGTGAACCAGAGGACGCGGGGTTTCTGGTTCTTGAGTGCGGCATGCTCTTCCCGCCCGATGTCGGTCGGTTGCCAGTGAACATTTTGTGCGCGCCGCAGCGAGAAGTGCAACAGCCCCGCACCCACAGTGCGGTTAGTGATCTTGTCGATCAGGATGAAGCCGCCGAGCGTCCGGCTATCCTCATAGGCTTCGAACACCAACGGCTTGTCGGTTGCCAGTTCCGCAACGCCGATCGCATTCAGTTCAAGCGTTTTAGCAGCAAGGTGCTCCATCGTGTTGACATTTATGGTATATTTCGGTTGCTGTACCGTTGCAGATACCATTTGAGTGCCAAGCTTCAGCCAATAAGAGCGACCGACGTGCAAGGCATCGTCATCCATCCATACGATTGTGGCTTCGAATTGGTCCGATACTTCCGGCGGGCTGTCAGCCGCTGCAATGACATTGCCGCGCGAACAGTCCACCTCATCGGCAAAGCAAACCGTTACCGACTGGCCCGCAACGGCTTCGTCCAGTTCGCCATCGAGCGTGACGATTTTGATGACGACCGAAGTCTTCCCACTTGGGAGCACGCGCACAGCATCGCCGGGTTTGACCGAGCCACCTGAAATCAGGCCTGAAAAGCCGCGAAAGTCCAGATTGGGGCGATTGACCCATTGGACGGGCAGTCGGAACGGCTTGGACTGGTCAGCTGTGTTGTCAATCTCAACCGTTTCCAGATGTTCGATAAGCGGCTTGCCTGAGTACCAAGGCATGTTCGCGCTGTTGGTGGTGATGTTGTCGCCTTTGAAGCCCGAGATCGGCATGGCAGTGAAAGTCTTGATACCGATTTCTTCGGCGAACGCCGCATAGTCCGCGACGATGGCTTCATATCTAGCCTGGTCATAATCGATCAGGTCCATCTTGTTGACGGCGAGGACGATGTTCTTGATGCCAATAAGATTGCACAAATAGCTGTGCCTGCGTGTCTGGACGAGCACCCCCTTGCGCGCATCGATCAGGATGACGGCAAGGTCTGCGGTCGACGCGCCGGTAAACATGTTGCGCGTATATTGCTCATGCCCCGGGCAATCGGCGACGATGAACTTGCGCTTTTCAGTGGTGAAAAAGCGATAGGCTACGTCGATGGTGATACCTTGCTCGCGCTCGGCAGCCAGTCCGTCGACCAAAAGCGCAAAGTCGATTTCCTGCCCTTGCGTACCGACCCGTTTGCTGTCGCTCTGCAACGCTTCGAGCTGGTCTTCGAAGATCATCTTGGAATCGTAGAGCAGTCGACCAATCAGCGTTGATTTGCCGTCATCAACCGATCCGCAGGTGATGAAGCGTAGCAGGCTCTTATGCTGGTGTTGCTCGAGATAGGCGTCGATATCTTCGGCAATCAACGCGTCGGTTTTGTAGATGGGGTCCATCAGAAATACCCCTCCTGCTTCTTCTTCTCCATCGAAGCATCACCGCCATCCTTGTCGATAACGCGGCCTTGCCGTTCGCTGGTGGTGGTAAGCAGCATTTCTTGGATGACTTCGGGCAATGTCTTCGCCTCGCTTTCGACAGCGCCGGTTAGCGGGAAGCATCCCAACGTGCGGAAGCGGATATTCCGCGTGGTGATTTCCGGGCGCTTACCCATAACCTTTTCAAGCCGGTCGATATCATCGGCCATGAACAGGCCACCCTGATATTCGAAAGTCGGGCGCGGGGCGGAGAAGTATAGCGGCACGATCGGAATATCGTTGAGGTGGATATACTGCCAGATATCTAGCTCGGTCCAGTTCGAGATCGGGAAGATGCGGATGCTTTCGCCCTTCATTTTCCGGGCATTATAGAGGTTCCACAGTTCCGGCCGCTGGTTCTTGGGATCCCATCCGTGCGATGCGGTGCGAAACGAGAAAATGCGTTCCTTCGCGCGGCTCTTTTCTTCGTCGCGGCGGGCGCCACCAAAGGCTGCGTCAAAGCCGTAAAGGTCCAACGCTTGTTTCAGCCCTTCGGTCTTCCACATGTCGGTGTGCAAGGGGCCATGGTCAAACGGATTGATACCGCGTTCCTTGGCTTCAGGGTTCTGGTACACCAGCAACTCCATCCCGCTTTCTTCGGCCATCCGGTTGCGCAAGGCATACATGTCCTGGAATTTCCAGGTCGTATCGACGTGCAGCAGGGGGAAGGGCGGCGGCGAGGGGTAGAATGCCTTGCGGGCGAGGTGCAGCATGACCGCACTATCCTTGCCGACGGAATAGAGCATCACCGGCTTTTCCGCCTCGGCCACCACCTCGCGCATGATGTGGATGCTCTCAGCCTCAAGTCTTTCGAGATGCGTCAGATTTCTGGTCATGGGGAAGCTATATTCCTGTATTTTGTTGTCCGTTCCCTACACGGAATTTCAAAACGCTCTAGGAAGAATCGGTTGTCGATTTGCTAGATATAGTTTCCATCAGCAGTATCCTGCCGTTGTTCGCTGCGGGCCATCCACAATGTACTGTACTTGCTATGCCGATGAACTGGGTGTTAGGGGCCGGGGACGGTTCAGCACCTTATAGGGACGGGGAGTGGCAAATATGAAAATGCGGTCTTGGCTTTTCGCCCCAGGTGATAGCGAACGCAAAATGGCGAAGGCGCTCGAAGGTCCGGCGGATATCGTACTGCTCGATCTTGAAGATGCAGTTGCCACCGAGAACAAGCCGTTGGCGCGCAAGCTGGTACATGATTTCCTGGCCGCCAATGCTGCATCACGCGCACGAATTTGGGTTCGGGTAAATCCGCTCGATGGTCCGCATACACTCGACGATCTGGTCGCTATCATGCCAGCCAATCCAGGTGGCATCATGCTTCCCAAAGCCAATGGCCGGCAGGATGTCGAACTGCTTGACCACTATCTGACGGCATTTGAGGCAGCGCATGGGCTCGAACGCGGCGCAACACCTGTCATCGTATTGGCAACCGAAACGGCAGAGGCGATGTTCCATACCGGTGATTATAAAGGGGCGCCACGTCTGGCCGCGCTAACTTGGGGCGCCGAAGACCTCGCGGATTCGGTCGGTGCCAATTCAAACCGCAATGCCGATGGCAGCTACAGCTTTACCTATGAAATGGCGCGCAGCCTGACTTTGCTGGGCGCGGCGACGGCAGGTGTTCCTGCTATCGAGACAATTTGTGCGGATTTCAAGGATCTCGATGCATTGCGCTTGCGTGCCGAAAAGGTGCGACGCGATGGCTATCGCGGCATGCTGGCGATCCATCCGGCGCAGGTCGATGTGATCAACGCAGCTTTCACCCCAAGTGCTGAGGAAATTGCCGAAGCGCGCGAAATTGTTGCGCTGTTCGCTGCCAATCCAGGTGTGGGTACCATCGGCTGGAAGGGTGGCATGCTCGACCGGCCATTCCTGTCGCGCGCGCAGCAGTTGCTGGCGCAGGTGGATGAATAGACGCGCCAGGTTTTTAGCACTGGCATAAACCGCCGCTTTGTGGTTTCGGCGCAGCGAGAAGGGAGCCCGTTCCATGGCAGGACTTTGGTTCGACGAACTGGTCGTCGGTCAGACATTCGATCACCCGATCCGGCGCACGGTGACCGAGGCGGACAATCTGTTGTTCAGTGCGATGACGCACAATCCGGCGCAGCTCCACCTCGACGAAGAATATATGAAGGGCACCGAATATGGGCAGCGGATCGTCAACAGCTGCTTTACACTGGGTCTGATGGTCGGGATTTCGGTTGGCGACACCACATTGGGTACAGCCGTCGCCAATCTGGGCTGGGATGAGGTTCGCTTTCCCAAGCCGGTCTTCATAGGCGACACGCTGAACATCAAAACGACGGTCATCGATTTGCGGGAATCGCGTTCACGTCCTGATGCGGGGATCGTTACATTCCTGCACGAAGCGTTCAACCAGCGGGGCGACATTGTCGCCACCTGCAAACGATCCGGGCTGCAGCGCAAAAAGCCGGAATAATTCCAGATTTCAAATGAGGGTAAAATGACGGGGCAGGATGCAGGCGTAATCATTGTGGGTGGCGGCCATGGCGGTGCACAAGCGGCCATCGCGTTGCGGCAAAATGGCTATTCCGGGCCCGTGACGATCATCGGGCGTGAGGATGAACCGCCTTATGAACGCCCGCCGCTTTCCAAGGAGTATATGGCGGGCGAGAAGGAGTTTGAGCGCATCTACATCCGACCGCGCGCTTTTTGGGAAGAAAAGCAGGTCGAACTGCTGCTAGGTCGCTCGGTTGAGGCTGTCGATCCTGCGGCAAAATCGGTCACGCTCGATGACGGTTCAACGCGTTCCTACGCATCCTTGATTTGGGCCGCGGGCGGCGATCCACGACGATTACCGCTGCCGGGTGGCGATCTCAAAGGCGTGCATTGCGTGCGCAACCGTGCTGACGCCGACGCCATAATGGCCGAACTGGGAGACGTTGATCAGGTCGTGGTGATCGGTGGCGGCTATATCGGGCTGGAAGCAGCGGCGGTGCTCACGAAGCTGGGCAAAAAGGTAGTGCTCCTTGAAGCCCTTCCGCGTGTACTCGCGCGGGTTGCTGGCCCCGAATTATCCGCCTTTTACGAAGCCGAGCATCGCGCGCATGGCGTCGATTTGCGCACCAATGTGGCGATTGAGGCCTTTGAAGGCGCAAATGGGAAAGTGAGCGGCGTGCGGCTTGCCGATGGCAGCGTCATAACTGCGCAGATGGTGATTGTCGGTATCGGCATCATCCCTGCGGTCGAACCATTGCTCGCGGCGGGGGCTAAGGGCGGCAATGGTGTTGAAGTCGACGAATTTTGTCGCACCAGTCTGCCCGATATTTACGCGATCGGTGATTGCGCTGCGCATGCGAACGCCTTTGCGGGTGGCGCGACAATCCGGCTGGAATCGGTGCAGAATGCCAATGACCAGGCAACTGTCGCTGCGAAGACGATTTGCGGCGCAGACGCGCAGCCCTACAAGGCGACGCCATGGTTCTGGTCGAACCAATATGACCTGAAATTGCAGACTGTCGGCCTGTCGAGCGGACATGATGCAACTGTGTTGCGCGGTGATCCGGCGACCCGCAGTTTTTCGGTAGTTTATCTGAAGGACGGCAAGGTCATTGCGCTCGATTGCGTGAACATGATCAAGGATTATGTCCAAGGGCGCAAGCTGGTCGAAGCCGGTGCCGCCATTCCCGTCCAACAACTGGCCGACGCGACGGTGCCGTTGAAAGACCTTGTGACGGCATAATTGATACTACCGCTTTGGCGCCAAGGGCAATTGCACTAAGGCGGCTGCAACGAGTCTAATTAGAAGAGAGACGACATGCGTCAGATAGATCATTTCTTGGTGGGCGGTGCGCCTGCGGCATCGCGGTTCAGCGATATCATGGACCCTAATAATGGCGGCATGCAGGGGCGTGTAGCGCTAGGCGACAAGGCAGTGCTGGACCAAGCGGTTGCGGCTGCGCAGGCGGCACAGCCGGCATGGGCAGCGATGAACCCGCAGCGCCGGTCGCGGGTGATGTTTGATTTCAAGGCGCTGATCGAAAAGCATATGGACGAGCTGGCGCACCTGCTCTCGGCCGAGCATGGCAAGGTGATTGCCGACAGCAAGGGCGATATCCAACGCGGGCTCGAGGTTGTCGAATTCTGCTGCGAGATCGGAAGAGCACACGTCTGAACTCCAGTCAC
>JALREL010000215.1 GCA_023262005.1 Sphingorhabdus sp.
GCCGTCGGCCATCATCTCGACGGGCGCCGCTTCCTCTATTCGCCACTGGTCGAACGCGATGCCTATGTGACGCGCGAATCGCGCCGCCTTGTCGACCGCTTTTTCGGGGGCAGGCTCATGCCGCTGGTGGCGCACCTCGCCGAACAGCAAAGCCTGAGCGACGATGACATAGCCGAAATCGAAAAGCTGCTGAGGGAGATGAAATCATGACGGAGTGGCTGAGTGACACTTTGCTGGCGACCAGCGCATTGCTGCTGCTGGTGCTGCTGATCCGTACCCCGGTTGCGCGCCATTTCGGCGCTAGCACTGCTTATTTCCTTTGGGCTTTACCCGCTGCACGGCTCTTCATGCCAACACTGACGCAGGAAGTTCGCCTGCCAGCACCGGTAGCTGTTGATACCACCAGCGATGCAGGGGCCATATCGGCTTCGGTTGCCGTAGATGCGGGCAACGTAATCGCGAGTTCCCCGGTCGTTGATTGGACGCTGGTGGCCATCACCCTTTGGCTGGGTGGTGCTGCCTTGCTCTTCATCGTGCAGATGTACCGGTACGCGGCCATGCGGGAAGAATTGCTGAGCGATGCCCGCGAGATCGACATGATCGATGGCATCCGCATTATCCAGACCGATCGTATTGCCGGTCCACTCGCCTTCGGCCTGTTCAAACGTTATGTTGCGGTGCCGCGCGAATTTACCCGTACCTTTTCACCACGCGAACGCGAACTCGCGCTTGCACATGAACTGGCCCACCATCGCGGTGGAGACCTGTTTGCCAATATGGCCGCCTTCATTTTCCTGTGCCTGATGTGGTTCAACCCGCTGGCATGGATGGCATGGAGCGCTTTCCGCTTTGACCAGGAAGCTGCGTGCGACGCACGCGTTGTTGCTGGCGCTGATGCATCCACCCGCCAAAGCTATGGCCGTGCCTTGGCGCGCACCGCCACCGAAGGCTTGCCCGCCTTCGCAATGGCGCTGAACAATCCAAAGACAATAATCCAGAGATTAAGGAGACTGATGATGAACGAGACCAGCAAGGGACGCCGACTGTCCGGCAAGCTGGCGATACTGGCCGCAACGGCCATCGCGCTGCCCCTGACCGCCACCGTGGTTCCGGTGTTCGCGCAAGCCGAACCTGCTGCCGAGGCTCCGGCGGAAAAGAAGGTTGAGCTGCGCAAGCACAAGGTAATCGTCGTGAAAAGCACCGATGGCAAGGATGTGACCGTCGATGTGTCGGGCGATGCGGAGACGCCGTTCGTCAAAAAGATCGAAAAGGATGGCAAGACCATCATCCTGCGGTCGAACAAGGAGTTGAGCGAGGCGGATGTCGAGAAGATGGTCGCCGAAGCCGAGGCGTCGCGCGCGAAAGCCGAATGGAGCGTCGCCGAGGGTAAGCGCAACAAGATGGTGAAGCGCGTGATCGTACATTCGTCCGCGGATGGTGCGCAAGCGCATGCCATTCGCATGATGGGTGACACCGAAAAGATGGTCGACGGAATGAAGATTGCCGCGCTCATCCCCGAAATCGACATTGCCGAATTTAAGGGCAAGTGCGAAGACGGCCAGCCGGTAACGACCAATGTCGAGGGTTCGGATGGCAAGAAGCAATCGCGTGTCCGGATCGTATTGTGTGGCAAGGGGCAGGCGAATATGGCTCGCAAACATGCGATACAGGGGCTGAAAGAGGCACGCGACGAAATTAAGTCGGACGGTGAAATGCCCGCCTCGGTGCGCGATGATGTTCTCAAAAGCCTCGACCAGAAAATCGAGAAACTTGAAAAGCAACTGAAGGACGATGGCGCTGCCAGTGGGGATGCCTGATCCGCTGCGATCGATTTCCACGACAAGTTAAGCTTGAGTTTGAAGGGGCGGGTTGTTCAATCCGCCCCTTTTTCATTGCCCAGCGCCGTTCGCACTACCATATAGGCCGCATGAGCGACTGGCCCGACAGCATCCAAGCAGGCGAAACCGAACAGCACGAACCGCTGGTTCGCCGCGTGCTTGCACCCAATCCGTCGCCCTATACGTTCACCGGCACCCAGACCTGGCTGGTCGGTGCCGGAAAGCAAATAGCAGTCATCGATCCGGGCCCAGCCGGAAGCGGCCTCAGCATCGGCGATCCGAAGGACATGAATGGCGAAGGCCATGTCGAGGCAATCATGCGCGCCGTGGGCCATGCAAAAGTTACCGCGATCCTGTGCACCCATACGCATCGCGATCATTCGCCTGCCGCTGCTCCATTAAAGGCGCTGACGGGCGCCCCGATCATTGGCTGCGCACCTTTGGCGATTGCCGATGACGGCCCACGTGCCGATAGTGCCTTTGATCCCGACTATGCACCCGACCGTATCCTTTCGGATGGTGAACAGATTTCGGGCGAAGGCTGGACGATCGAGGCGGTGGCAACGCCGGGCCATACCAGCAACCACCTTTGCTTCGCTTTGCTTGAAAGCGGCGCGCTGTTCACCGGCGATCATGTGATGAAATGGTCGACCAGCGTCGTTTCGCCACCCGACGGCGATATGGCGGCCTATATGGCGAGCCTGCAAAAACTCTATGAACGCGAGGATCGCGTTTATTACCCTGCACATGGTCCCGCTGTTGAAAATCCCAAACAGTTGGTTCGCGGAATGATCGGCCATCGGCGGATGCGCGAACGGCAGATACTCGGCCTGCTCGAAACCGGTCCGCAATTGATCCCCGACATGGTCACCGAAATGTACAAGGGCCTCGACACGCGGTTGAAAGGTGCGGCCGGGCGATCGGTGCTTGCGCATTTGGTCGATCTCGAAAAGCAGGGTCGCGTCACACTGGCTGGTGAGGCATGGCAGCTGGCGGCGTAAGCCACGAAGAGCTGCGCAATTGGGCCATGCGCGGTGCTGCGCTGGCGGCGCCGATATTGTTCATCCTTGCGGTCTGGTGGGCGATCGACGGTTTTCGCTCGCTGCGCGATGGACCTGCACCGGAAACGATCGCAAGCGCCAGCCTGAAAGGGCTGCGCGAGCAGAACCGGCTCTCCGCCTTTGCCGCCAACTATGCTGCGGTCGTGACGAGCGAACAGCGGCGCTTTGGCCTTTCCGCCAAAAAGACGCTGATCATGCAGGGGTTGGTGCGCTATGAAGTCGACCTCGGAAAGCTTATGGAAGGCGATGTGCGGTGGGACGCAGCGACCGGAACGCTTCGCGTCAAAATTCCCCCGATCGAAACCGCGCCACCGCAAATCGACCTCAAGACCATCCAGGAATATGGCGAAAATGGCATTTTGCGGACATTTACCGATGTCGATGATGTGCTTGATGATGCCAATCGCGACAAGGGACTCGCCGAGTTAACGCGCCAGGCCAATGGACCGGTGCCGATGCGGTTGGCGCGCGAGGCTTTCAAGCGCGCCATCAAGCAGAATTTCGAGGCCCCGCTGCGCGCAGCCGGGCTGGATGCCAAGGTCGAGGCCTATTTTGCCGATGAACTGGGTGGCAATGTTACCACCCGCTGGGATGAATCGACGCCGCTCGAAGAGATTGTGAAATAATTCCAAGCCCGCTTGCGAGACAGGGTGGGCGGGCATAAGGACGGTGCCAGTCCCCCTCATCCCTCTGCGCGTCAGAGGAGAAAAGGAAGAGCCATGAACGCCCCCTCCCGTGAAAACCTTGCCGGTATCGACCTGCTCGCCGAAATCGCCCGGCTGAAGAAAGAGCGCAACGCCGTTATCCTTGCGCATTATTACCAGAAGCCGGAAATTCAGGATCTGGCCGATTTCGTTGGCGACTCGCTCGAACTGTCGCGCCGTGCAGCGGAAACCGATGCGGATGTCATCGCCTTTTGCGGTGTGAAATTCATGGCGGAAACCGCCAAGATACTGTCACCGGAAAAAACCGTGATCCTGCCCGACATGGCTGCTGGCTGCAGCCTTGAGGATGCATGCCCTCCGGGGCGTTTCAAAGCCTTCCGCGAGGCGCATCCTGATCATATCGCGCTGACCTATATCAACTGCTCGGCCGAGGTGAAGGCGCTGTCCGACATCATAGTCACCAGCAGCAGCGCCGAAACCATCCTTGCGCAAATTCCCAAAGACCAGAAAATCATCTTTGGCCCGGATCGGCATTTGGGTGGTTACTTGTCTCGCAAGTTCGGGCGCGAGATGCTGCTCTGGCCAGGTGTGTGCATCGTGCATGAGGCATTTAGCGAAACCGAACTGCTCAAGCTCAAGGCGCAATATCCCGGCGCGCCGGTTGCCGCGCATCCCGAATGCCCGCCGCACATCATCGACCATGCCGACTATGTCGGCTCGACCAGCGGCATTCTCAAGTATGCCAAGGAAGTTCCCGGCGACACGGTGATCATCGCAACCGAACCGCATATCATCCACCAGATGGAAAAGGCGTTGCCGGAGAAAAATTTCATTGGCGCACCGGGAGCCGATGGCAACTGCGCGTGCAACATCTGCCCATACATGGCGCTCAATACGCTCGAAAAACTCTATCTCGCGCTGCGCGATCTGCAGCCGCAGGTCGAGCTTGAAGAAAGCGTGCGGGTAGCGGCCAAGAAAAGCCTCGACCGGATGCTGGAGATGGCCTCCAAAACTGTCGGGCAGGGCGATTTGGGCCGCAAGGACCTTGCCTTTCCGAACGGCTGAACGCGGCTCTGGTTGAGGGAAAAAGAATGACGACCAGTTTCGATTTGCCGGGTTTTGATGTCGCAGAGTTTGTGCGCGCCACGCTGGCCGAAGATCTCGGCCCGAGCGGGCGCGACGTCACTTCGGAAAGTGTCATCCCCGCCGACATGCATTTCGCCGGTGTGATGGATAGCCGCGATGCGATTATCGTCGCCGGCCTTCCCATTGCGGCAGCGTTTTTTCGGCACCTTGATCCGGATATAGAGATCGAAATGCTGGCAGCGGACGGGCAAAGCGTTGGAGCCGGGGCCGACTTGATGCGTATCCGGGGCAAGGCACGCGCGATGCTGACGGCGGAGCGTTCTGCGCTCAATACCGTGCAGCATCTTTCGGGCATAGCCACGCTTACCCGGCGCTATGTCGACGCAATTGCCGGAACCGGCTGCACCTTGCTCGACACCCGCAAGACCATTCCCGGCCTTCGCGTTCTAGAAAAATATGCGACTCGGATGGGTGGAGCCACCAATCATCGCATGGGGCTGTGGGATGCCGCGATGATCAAGGACAATCATGTCGCCGTTGCCTGCGGCGTAGCCGAGGCGGTACGGCGCGCCAAAGATGCCGGTGTCGAACGCATCATTCTTGAGGTTGATCGGATCGCGCAGATCGAACCGGGGCTGGAAGCCGGGGCAACGCACCTCTTGCTCGACAATATGGATGTCGATGAACTGAAACAGGCAGTTGCGCTGGTCAACGGACGCGTGCCGACCGAGGCCAGTGGCGGGGTAACGCTCGAAACCATCCGCGCCAAGGCTGAGACCGGCGTCACCTATATCTCGGTCGGCCGCCTGACGCAGAGTGCACCGGCCGCCGATATCGGGCTGGACTTCGATGTGGTCTAGGCTCGCGCTTGCGCTTCCTGCGCTTGCGTTACTGGCCACCTCAGCGCCGCCCCAGCCGGCCTTGGCGCAGGCGTGGCAATGCCGTGCCCCTGCAAATCTTTCCAGACCGACGCCCGAATATCCGGACAAGGGCGAAGTCCGACGCACCCCGATTACGGGTTATGTGCTGGCGCTAAGCTGGAGCCGCGAACATTGCCGGGGCCGCAAAAATGATCCGGCTGATGCGCTCCAATGCGGCAAAGCCATGGGAGAATTCGGCTTCATCCTTCATGGATTATGGCCACAGGGCAGCGGATCAAACCATCCGCAATGGTGCCGGAAGGCGGAGCCGCTGTCGCGCAAGGTCGTAGCCGAGAATATCTGCATGACGCCGTCCGTCAGGCTGCTGCAGCATGAATGGGCTAAACATGGCACCTGCATGGCACGCCGGCCTGAGACTTATTTCGGTGCGGCACGATTGTTGTTCAACGCGCTGGAATTTCCTGACATGGACCGGCTTTCGCGCGAAGGCGAACGCGAAGGCACGCTGACTGCCGGGCGGTTGGCCGAGGAATTTGCACTCCATAATGACGGCCTGCCGGAAAGCGCGATCCGCATTCAAACAAACCGGCGCGGCTGGCTGGAAGAGGTGCGAATCTGCCTCGACCGAAAGTTTAAACCCAAGGCTTGCGCTCCATCCAACTGGAGTGCCTCGGCAAAAGCAGAGATCAAGATCTGGCGGGGTAGTTAGCCCTCGATAATCCGGGTGCCGGGGTGGTGCTTGTCGAGATGCTTCTTGATGATGCGCAAATTCTTGCTGTTCGATCGCCACACAAGGTCAAAGGCGTCACCCACAACCGGGATGGCGCCCAGCGCGGTATCGATGCCGACATTGGCGGTCATGCGCATCAACTGCCATTTCGACATGCCAAGATTGCGCGCTTCCCATACCATATAGGCACCCATCACCGCAGTGACGATATCGCCCAGAACCGGGACCAGGCCGACCACCGAATCCAGCCCGAAGGGAATTTTGGTTCCGGGAATATGGAAACTGCGTTCGAGCAATTGTTCCATCGCTTCGACGCGCTGACGCACCGAATGCGGGTCTCGACCCATGGCGGGAAGCGATTTGGCGAGCTCGTCGAACTGGTCTTGCGATAAAGGCATAAGGCCTCCTTCATCCACCTATGTCGGTTCGCGCCCCAGATATTGCAAGGGATGCCAGCCACGCGGGTTTTGCGCAAAACCAAGCAACCCGTTCCGGACGAGCGACCAGCGCACCGGATTGGCTATGGGGATGAAGTTGCGCGTCGCTATCAATTCGCGTTCGGCTTCACCCCAAAGCCGGATCCGGTCTTCGCGCACCGTCGCCACCCGCGCGGCATCAAGCAACTGGTCGGCCTTGCTGCTGCAGATCGGGGTCGCGTTGCACGATAGCTGGTCGAGATACCAGCCCGGGCTCGATATATCGGCAACCTTGTCGATCAAGACCAAGTCGGCGGGCTGCGAATAAGTGACGCGCTCGGCATCAAGGCCAATTGCGGCGAGATCGCTGTGGATCCGGGCGAAAGCGATCCGGCTACCCGTGCCGCGCGGCATGGCAATCCGCAAAGGCCGGACATTGCCATTGGCCGCTTCCCAAGCGGCAATCGTTGCCCGGGCGCTTTCTTTTCGTTGCGCGATATTGAGGCTCGCCCAGTCAGGGCGCGCTATTTGCTCGCGGTTTTTCAACGTTTCTGGCGCCAGCGTCAGCGTCTCGCGCCAATCGGTAATCTTGAACGAAGTCAGCAAGCGGGGGCGATCGATTGCCATTGCAATCGCTTCGCGGTTCGCGCTGTTTGAAAGAAAGGGTCCATCGGCCACAAACAGCAATCCGAAAAGACCGGGGACTGCGTCGAAACGTGTGCCTGCTTCGTTGCCATCGGTTGCGGTCAACATGGGCAGATGTTCGAAACGTCCGTTGAGGATGAGATCGGTCTGGCCCAGTGCGAAACGGGCCAACGATCGTGATGGACGGTGGGCGGCGAGGATCACCCTTTTATCGTCGAGTTCAATCGATCCGTCGATCTCCTCGAGGCGGTTGCGCAGGTGCATATTGCCCGCAATCCGCTCTGCAATCATCGGCCCTGACCCATTGGCCTTGTTGATCAACCCGAACTCAGGCTGGGCAAGCAGTTCCAAAAGATTGGGTATCGGTGCATTCAGCCGGATCTCGACGACCTTTCCGGTCATCGGCAGGATACGGTTCACATTCGCCAGCTCGCTTCCGAACCTCGATCGGCCGAGCTCATTTATCCTGCTCCGCAATGCTGCGGCGACTTCGGCGGAACTGACCTCGCGGCCATTGTTCCAGCGCGTCTTTTGCAAGCGGAAGATATAGCCAAGTTCATCGTCGGTAACGATCCAGCGTGATGCAAGCGCGGGTACGACGCGGCCCTCGGCGTCAAAGGCGACCAGACCTTGCGCGGTTGCATTGCGCAAATAGGCGGATGCCGGTGACAGGGGCATGCGGCCCACCGCGATTTCGCGCGGGCTGTCTTCGATCACATCAACGCGCAGGCGGTTATTGTCGATGCCGCCAGAGCATCCAGCCAGCAGAGCCGTGCCAGCAAGCAAGACCAGGCCGCGCATCATGGCGCTTTCCATAAGGTGCGGCTCGGGTGTACATTGCCGGGGTTATCCTGCCAGCCCTTTATGTCGGGACGTACCAACGACCTGGAGGCATAAAAATAGAGGGGCAGGATTGGCATGTCTGCGATCAATATCCTTTCTGCCTCGCGCATCAAGGCCGCTCTTGCATTGGCATCTGGCTCGGCCATCGCGCGATCAAGGGCAGCGTCATAGGACGGATTGGCATAGCCGGAATAATTCTGCACGCCCGCATCGCTGCGGTGCACGGCCAGGAAATTTTCAGGCGCAGGCAGGTCTGCAATCCAGCCTGATCGGGCAAATTGGAAATCGGCGCGCTTAAGGCTGTCGAAATGCAGCGCTGCCTCGCTGTTCAGCAGTTTCGCTTCGACCCCAAGTTCACGCCACATCGTCATCATTGCAACCGCAGCCCGCCGATGTTCGGTTGAGCTGTTGAAGCGGATTTCGAAGCGAAGCGGTTTGTGCGGGCCATAACCCGCCGCTGACAGCAATGCACGGGCACGTTCGATTCGCTGTGCGCGTGTTGCCGACGCCCATTCGGGTTTGAATGGAGAACCGCCATCAAGACCGGGGGGTAGCAACCCCCAGGCAGGGATATTGCCCGCATCGACCATTTGCCGCGCGATCCATTCACGGTCGATCGCCATCGAAAGCGCCTGGCGCACCCTGATATCGTTGAATGGCGGCTGGCGGGTATTGAAGGCAAAATAATAGGTACCAAGGAACGGAGTGTTGCGAACAATGGCCGGATAGTTTTCCTGCAGCCAGTGATGTCGCGCTGGCGTGTATTCGCCGCTGATATCCGCTCCGCCAGCAAGGATCAGGCGCATCGCGGAATTGAGGTTATCCATCGGTTTCCAGATGATCCGGCGCGATTTCGGCTGGCCCCCATGCCAGTGCGGATTCGCTTCCAGCACCAGTTGCTGGCTGAGCTTCCACTCGGTCAGGTGATAGGCACCACTCGTCACCAGCGGGCGTTCTGCCGCCCATTTCTCCCCGGCTGCGTCGATCCGATGAAAGGGCAGTGCGGCCATGGCCGGGTGCGCCAGCAGGGCGGGCAATTGCGGGAAGGGATTTTTGAGCGAAACAACGACGCTCCTATCGTCGCTTGCGTTAACGGCTTCTATGATTCCAAAAAGCGCCCCATGCGGTGATCCGCTTGCCTCATCATTGATACGCAAAAATGCCTTTTCAAATATCTTTGCGCGGATAGGCGTACCGTCCGAAAAACGAAGGTCGGGGCGTAACTTGAAAGTCCAGGCCTTTCCGTCGCTCGAAACGCTCCAGCTTTCGGCAAGGCCGGCCTCAGCCTCTCCTTTGGCATCAAAACGGGTCAGGCCTTCGAACAGGTCTGCCGCGACGCGCGTTGATGCCAGATCGGAAACCATTTGCGGGTCAAGTCCGCGCGAATCCGCTTCCATCAGACGGACAATGGCATCGCGCGGACGGCTGGTTTCTTCGCTTTTTGGCCCACATGCGAACAGGAAAAAGGCAAGAAGCAGAACCAGCCGGTACATGGCGAAAGCCTAGGCCGTGGCTGGCGCGAGGGCAACAGTCATTGCAGAAGTTGGTGCGGACGGCGGGACTTGAACCCGCACGCCCAAAGGGCGACAGATTTTAAGTCAATGAATGAAACATTCCCGAAGTTTCCCAAGGCGTTTTAAGATACAGAATAATAACGATATTATTTGAAAAATCGTTCCTCAATCGTTCCCGTCGTTGCCAAACAAATCCATGCGCGATTACACGCAAATTACACACGGCTGGAAATATCAGGGTGCAGGCTCATCAATTCCCCATTTTCCTTGGCGCGGACCGTGAGCAGAATAGCCATAGGTTTCAGTCTGGACCACTGCCCTGCTATCACAATCCACCAGATCGAGGATCGCCACAGCCAGCGCATCCGATAGCGCATCGGTTTCATGTGGCAGCCGCTTGGCCCGCAGCAGTTCCTTATGCCGGGCCAAGGCAGTTTTCAGACAGACGGACAATTCCACCCTAAGCATATCGCGACTGATTCGGTGCATGGCCCAATTGGAACATATAAAGAACATTCGTCAACCGCGCTTGGCCTTGGTCGCCACGACAACTGATCCGATCGAGTATTTGTTAGCGTTTCAAAGTTGTGGCATTGTTTGCTTATGAAAATACTCCGATTCGCTATAATCGCTGCGGCCTTGGCTTTAAGTGGTTGCGCTTCTACCGCTATGAACAGGCATGTTGGTAAATCGATTAGCGAAGCGTATTTTGCTTACGGCAAGCCTGAAAACATATTTGACTTGCCGGATGGACGTAGAGCGTTTCAGTTCCGCTGGGGTGGCGGAAACATGATTGTTCCGGGCCAATCAAATACAACAATCATGCCTTCTGGTTTTGGTTACAATGTGACCACGACCACGGTTCCAGCCGCATACATCGAGAGCAAGGGTTGTCTTGTGACGTTGATAGCAGCGCCAAATGGCAATGATTTTGTCGTTCAAGAGTATCGGATTCCCAAGACTCTAGTCTGCTAATCAGGCGAAGTTGCAGGACAGTTTAATCACGGCCTAACTCTGGATCGATGCCAACGAAACGGACGTGCAGCCATAGGCGAGCAGGGTCAAAGCCGTGCTTTGCATTATATTCGGCTTCCACGTCCTTTAGTGCGCGACCGCTATCCGACAGCGTAACCATCACATTTGCGGCCGGTTGGCGATTTTCCAACAATTGCAATCGTTTGCATAGTCGCATGGCACCTACTTAGATAAGCATTCGGAACCAGTAGGCGCGCTTTGGATCAACACTATACGCCTGCTCATATTTCGCGATTGCCGCGCGCTGCGTTTCGCCTGCCATTGGGTCAACAATCAGGCGCACATGATAGCGCGACCTATCAAGTTGCCGAGATTCCAGCGCCGTAAGGCGTTGCCCTATTCGCATTGCAATTGCTCCCCAGCCATTATGCCGCCCTTTCCAGCAGCTTCATTTCTGCCAGCACCGCAACGTCGGGAACATGGAACGGGAGACGCAACGCCGACAGGAGGCGCAAATCATCATTCGATACCGCATCCAACCCTTCGAGCGTTTCCGGCCATGCGCGAATAATATCCGGCAGCCGGTCAATCTGTTCGTCCGTGAGCGTGTCGAGAATATCCGCCCAGTATGATCCCGACGCATTGCCTTCCAGTGCAGCAAGCCTTTTATCGAGCGTTCTCATTGCTTGGCCTCCAATGCCTCAATGCGCCTTTCCAGTTCGCAGACTTCAACCAGCGCCTTGTGAGCGGTTAGCAGCCCCATAATGCGGCCAGCTTCATCAGGCGTGACATTGCCAGCCGCGACAGCTTCCAACAGCGAGGACGACGCGCGAACCGTATCAGCCGCGGATTGTATTTCGGGCAGATCGAAAAAGACTGCAGCATCCTTGCGAGGCGGTGCGAGGCGTTCAAGACAAAGGCGCAATGCAGCCCCGTCACCCTCTAGCGCCTTCTCAATAGCCCTTTGCGTTAAAGCCTCCGCTTGGCCTTCCAGTAGAGCCTCAACCGCTTGCGTGACTTTGTGGCGCGCACCCTTTGGCCTTCCGGCTGGATTGCCAGATTGCCCAGGTTGCCAGCGGCCCACCTGTTTTTCCCCTGTTGATACAGGTTCGGTCATGGGGCCTCCATTGTGAAGCCCGGAGGCGGTGGCGGCATGTTGGCGTTAGGGTTTGCAAGTCCGAAAGACTTTGCATTGCCCAGCACCGGAGCCTTGTAATAGCCGGGGAACGTCGCGTGCAGGTGATCCCCCTCAACAAGCAACCGCGCCTTGGGGTAAAGTCGCTTAACCTGTCCCTTTAGCCAGTTCATCGACTTGCCCGGAGGCGGCAACAGATCGAGAGCCGAGCCAGACAGATGGCCGCTATTGCTTGCAGGATTGTAACCACGCTTCCGCATGTCTGCCTGATACGCTTGTGAGCGATAACCAGACGTGACTTGAATGCCGGGGATAGCTTCGAGCAGATACCCATGCACATCGGACTTATCGGCAGGCTCTGCCTTCTCTTTTTTCGCCTCGCCTTTCTTAGCCGGTCCGCCAAACAAGTCAGTGCGTGCCTGCAGGCGGGCTTCTTTCACCGTCTTGCGAACAGCATCCTCGCGCGCCTCGTTGTCCATCGATTCCCATCCCGGCGACATGACCAGTTCCGGCAACCATTGGCGGGCATACTCACCAGCCTTGGCTTGATAGGCGTCATATTCGGCTGGCGTTAGTTCCCGCTCACCGATTTTCTTGTTTGGCTTGTCAAACGTCACACCCGCAGCAAGCAGGCGCTCTATCACGGGGTCTTTACGATCAGTGGACTGCCAGACTGGCGAGATAAGGTCAGGCCCCACCCCGCCCTCGTTCTCAATTGGCTGCCCAAATATATCGCGGGCCGGATAGAGATTATCCGACAGCCCCGGAATGCGTGCCTTGACTGCATCAAGCAGGGTTTCACGTTCGCGCGTTACCGGGTCAACCGTTCGCGCCACTTGCGCCACGCCGGTAGGAATAGCCAGCGAACCGCCCAGCCGGTTGATAAAGCTATCCATGTATCGATCGGGATCGCTTACCGCTTCCAGAACATCCGACAGGCCCGAAAGCCAAACCTTGTCCGAGAGGTTTTTCATAATGGAAGCCGACAGCATCAGGGCGGCCTCGTCCCGTTGCTTCTCTGTCATCCCGTCCATTTTGGTTGCTAGGTCTGCAGCCACGCCCATGGTTGAGGCGAAAGGATCCATTCGCAGATAGGAATAATATTTATCGCCATACTTGATGGAGTAGGGCTGCCAGCCGTTAGCGCGCATCATCGCGGCCTTGCCCTTATCGGACGGAGCCGAGCCGGTTATATGGCCTTGCTGTGCCAGTTCAGCGATTGCCATGCCTGCAGCCGAGCCGACCATTGCCCTTGCAACAGCCAAATCCCGACGCGCTCCACCAGCTGCAAAGTCCCGGCGCCACTCCTTAAGCAGCGGAGCGAAGGGCGAACGCTCCACGGTGAATTTAAGCAGATTGGTAGGCGTGCGAACAAAGGGGAGGATTAGCTTTAGTATCGGCCAGTCTTGCGTAATGCCGGCCACCTTCGAGCCGACAGGGCCGAGCGGACGCTGGAACGTCAGATACCGCCCATAATCAAGCGCACGCTCAAGCATGTCCTCTGTGGGATTGGCTGCCAGTTCCGCAGCACGTTTCTTTGCGGCTTCCCCTTTCAGGCCTTCCGAGCGGGCTTTGCGAACCGAATGCCCGTGCAGTTCCATACGGCGAGCAATTGCCTTGAATAGTTCATCCTCTGCAGTCAGCAGGCGCGAGGGAATCCGGATTACTTCACCCTTCACCCCTGAAATCGCTTTCTGCGATGCCGATTCCACTTTGGTAACTTGGTCGGATGGCTCGCCAGTTTTAAGGGCACGGGCAAATTCCCGCATACCTTCCATCATGCCAGAGCGCAGGCCTACAGCACGAGCGCCCAGTTCCGAGAATAGCACCCGATCCTGCATAGCCTTGGGCAATACGCGGCGAACCTGTCCGATACCGGCAGCCGTTGCATATTCGGGGAATTGCCCCAGCGCCGTTAGGCTGTTGCTCATCATGTTAACAACATGGGTTTGAGGCCCGGAGAGCAGGGAGTTATACCACAGCTCAACCAGCTTATCCCTGAATTTGGGTTTCAGCGCATCGCGGGACAGTTCGTTGAGTTTGCCCGGCTCAATATCAGCAGCATCGACAATTGCCTCCGCAGCCTCAACCAGCCGCTTGGGACCGCCCCCGCCTTGTATCCGTGCAGTCAAAGCCGATGCAGATACATTGCGCGAATTAGCCAGCATCTTGAATTGCGCCAGCGTGCGGCCCGCTTCGGCGGTAAAGCCCGCAACTTGTTCCTGTATGGCAACATGGCGCACCCATGCCTGCTGAAATTCGGCAAGCACTTCATCGCCCGGATTTTCGAGGCGTTGCACCCGGCGCGCAAGGTTGACCAGTTCGTTGCCCGACTTCGCAAGAATTTGCCGAGCGGCCAAAGCCTCCTCTGCATTCAATGCCTGCCCCTTGCGACGCGTGAGCAGATCATCGGCGGACATGCCAAGTTCATTGGCGAGGCGTTGCGTTTCTGCCTGCGTGACGCGGCCACGAGTAGCAGCATCGAACCCGACGCGGTTATTGGTCTGGACCAGCGCCCGCTTAATATCCTGCGGTGTTTCCAGCTTGGCCAGATTGATGTTGCCCGCAAAGTCAGGCCCACCGGCTGGCCATTCCTCATAGGCCTGCACCGGGGGAGTATTAGCCTCTACATCTTCCAGCGAGACAGGCTGCCCACGATCTTCAAACAATGGACGGCCTTCCGTAGCAGCACGTTCTACATCGGTGCGCTGCGTCCGCGCAGCTTCGAAGGCGTCTATTTCGGTGTAGTCTTCAGGCAGGAAGGTGCGAGCCGTGCCGCGATATGTGCCATCCACAGCGTCGAGAAATTCGCTAACGGTTGGACGGTCTGCAAAATCGGGGAAATAGCCCGCCTCCCATGCACGTTGCGCCGCCTCATCCAGAGACAGGCCGCGCTCATTCACGACAGGACCAAAGCGCGCCTCGCCCTTGGCGAAGTCCAATTCCCGGCTCGCGTTGGTGATGCCCATGGAGGACAGTTCCCCGCCTTGATCCTGCACACCCCCTTGCGTGCGAAGCCACGTTACCAGATCGACCGGCCCACGCTTGGGCAAGACGTTGCCAGTTGAACCTGATTGCAGATTGCGGGAGTTGAGGGCTGCAGTTTCATCCGGCGCAGCAAGTGGCGCATAGAGGCCAGCATTGGCTTGTGCCAGTTCATCGACCGAGCCGACTTCATTGGCCTGAATAGGCGTCACGTCACTAGGCGCAATGCGCTGCCCCATGGCCTGCACTTGCCCCTCGGTAATCGGTGCCTGCATCGGCCTTGTGGTTGGACGCACATCAATCACATCCGGCTGGCGAACAGGCGCGGACTGCAAAACGTCAGGCTCTAGCCCCGTATTATTGAGCGCAACCGTTTCGGTTTCATCCATGGTGTAACCAGCAGGTGGAGCAGGAACGCCACGCGGACGCGCTGCCTTGAGGGCAAGACCGCCACCAGCAAACGCCCCGATAGTTTGAGCGCCAATTCGGAGCAAAGCATTGTCAGGCGCGTAATCATTCACCGCCTCATTCGCCAGCATGGAGCCAGCACCGGCCCCCGCTTCGGTCGCCAGCGTGACGCCCGGAGCCTTTACAGCATCGAGCATTGCATTGCGGAACCCTTGGACCACCGGACTAGTGGCACGCACCGCCACAGGTGCAGCCGATGCAGCCAGCCGTGCCCCCGTCGCAATTGTGCCAGCGGCTGGAATAGCAGCCTGCCCCAATCCCCTCGCACCCGCTTGCGTGTAGCGTTCAAGATCCGACTGCGGAGCATAGCTTGCGTCCATCTGCCCCATGTTCATCGCACGAAGCCCCGACCGGATAGATTCCGAGCCAAGGAAAGGCTTGTCAGAAACAGGAACGCCCAAAGCGTTCAGGCCCATATTCACCAGATCGACAGGCGCGCCCAGCGTATCGGCAAGCCCTTCATTGAAGGCCGCCAAATGCCTAGTAACGGCCCATTGTGGTTGAACGTCAGAGGCAGGAACCAACTGCGAAGGGGGAGCCGAGAAGGTAATGCCCTTCACGCCCTTATCCCGTTCAGCAATCGCAAAGCGCAGATCGGATTCGTTCGGGGTTGGCACGCCAGCCTGATTGCCTAGCGCCATTATCTCATCGAATGATTTACCCGCATCGAAAGCCGCCTGCAGTGCAGAGGTGTCTTTTTCCTTGGGGTCTACTCGAACCGTTCCCGGCGCGTTGTTTGTGATGGTATCGCCAACATCGCCCGTGACGTTGATAGCTAGGGGATTAGGATAGCTGCCAGTGCGTTGGAATGTCCGGTAATCGGCAGGCGTGCGAAAGCTGCCAGCCCATGCGCCCCGCTTGTTACGGATGGCCTCATCTTGCGCCGCCTCATATTCGGACAGCAATTGCGGATTGTTCTTCACATACTCCGGCACAAGCACGCCTTGGCCTGCGCGCAGCATTTCCGCACCGACATCCTTGCCGTTGTTGTTGAACGTCGCGACAGCCCGGCCATAGGTGGATTGCCCTGGCACAAAGTTGATTTCGGTTTGTGGACCAAGCTGGCTTGCCAGAAAGCCCGCAGATTGCTCGCCAAGGGGCATGACGCTGTAATCATAGCCCACGCCTGTCTGACCGCGCTCAAACGCATCCACGCCCAATAGACGGGCTTTTACGCCTGCAGTGTCGCCATCGACCGGCTTTGCCTTGATACGGGCATCCTTGGCCTTGCGTGAACGTCCGCCCCCACGCTTGGAAGGCTTGGTTTCGTCAATCGTAAAGCCTTCAGGCGGGGGAGGAACATTGCTCATTTTACAATTGCGCCCTTCTCATCGACCCAGTTGCGGCCATTCCATTGGATTTTTTGACCGTTCGGGCCGGTTGCAGTTGGACGGCTGGCACCGCCGCGCCCGCCAGAGCCCCGACGCTCCGAGACAGTGGCACGGCGTTCAGCTGTGGAAGCATTGCGGGTTCGCGTTGAAATGAGATTGTCGGCCACACGGTCGGCGCGGGCATTGTCTGCCTTGTCATCCTCCATGTCCGCCTCCAACCGATCGCCACGGTGCAAGGCTGCCAGCTGTTCCTTTGCCGTCAATGCCGATTGAAGCAGTTGGCGGACACCATCAGGTCCCGGATAGTTCGGCGGAACCATCGAACGAATATCTAGGCCCAATGGCTGCAGGCGCGATTCAACAGCGCCAAGCACGGCTTGATAGCCAGCCTCATCAGTAACCGAGCCAAGGTGCTGGATTGCAATATCGTAAGCACCATCCACGCTCTTGAGCCGGTC
>JALREL010000071.1 GCA_023262005.1 Sphingorhabdus sp.
GGCACCGACCAACAGAAAAAGGTTGGCCAGCTTTCGGGTGGTGAACGCAACCGCGTGCACATGGCGAAAATGCTGAAGCAAGGTGGCAACGTCCTCCTGCTCGACGAGCCGACCAACGATTTGGATACCGAAACGCTCGCCGCGCTCGAAGAAGCGTTGGAAGCATTTGCCGGTTGCGCTGTGGTCATCTCGCACGACCGCTTCTTCCTAGACCGTTTGGCAACGCACATCCTTGCCATTGAAGGCGACAGCCACGTCGAATGGTTCGAAGGAAACTTCGAAGCCTATGAAGAAGACAAGGTTCGCCGCTTGGGTGAAGACGCACTCAAACCGCACCGGACCAGCTACAAGAAGCTGACCCGCTGATGCCAACGGGCGATTTTGCGCCCGGACTTGACGATATCGAACGGCTCGCCCGTGAGGCGCTTGCGCGCATTCCGGAGCCGTTCGCAAGCCACTTGCCGGACATAATCCTCCAGGTGGAGGACTGGCCGTCGCGCGAACAGCTCGACGATATGGGGATAGCTGATCCCTACGAGCTGACCGGTCTGTATGAGGGACGTCCGGTGGGCGATAAGTCGGTGGAGGATTTCGCCGTCCTCCCCGATCGCATATTGTTGTTCCGCCGACCTCTGCTCGACGAATGGGCGGAAACAGGCGTGGGACTCGCTGATCTCATCAACCATGTGGTTGTCCACGAGGTTGGCCATCACTTCGGACTTAGCGATGAGCAGATGGAAGCTATCGAGCAGGCAATGGACTAAGCCCGCCGCGTCGCTAAGCTGACCCCGATAATGGCCACCATTGCCAGCACAAAGCCCGGCACGATCTCATACATGGCGCTGCTCCAGCCCATAGCGATCCATCCGATGACCACCAAAGCGCCGGTCACCATTCCGGCAAATGCCCCGGCGAGCGTCATTCGCTTCCACGTCAGCGACAAGATGATAACCGGGCCAAATGCCGCGCCAAATCCGGCCCAAGCATTGCTGACGAGGTTAAGGACGCTGCTTTCGGGATTTTGCGCCAAGATCATGGCAATGGCAGCCACCGCGACGACCGACAGGCGACCCACCGCGACAATTTCCTTTTCGCTCGCGTTACGCCGCACGAACAGGCGGTACACATCTTCGGTAAGCGAGGAGCCCGTCACCAACAATTGCGCCGAAATCGTACTCATGATCGCTGCAAGGATCGCGGCGAGCAGAAAGCCCACCAAGGCCGGCGCAAACAGCTCACCCGCCAGCAGGATAAAGATCGTCTCCGGATCGGCAACGGTCAGCCCCTTGCTTTCGGCATAAACCCGACCGATCAAACCGACGAGTAGCGCCCCACCGAGCGTGATGGCCATCCACGCCATGCAGATGTTGCGCGCGATCGGCATTTCCTTCACCGATCGGATCGCCATGAAACGCACAATGATATGCGGTTGGCCAAAATAGCCCAGGCCCCAAGCTGCGGTCGAAATGATACCCAGCAATGTTGTGCCCGCAAACAGGCTGGTTATGTGAGGATCGATTGCATTCAAGGTTGCACCAACTGTCACGCCATCTGGCAATCCCTGCCACGCCATATAAGGCACAAGAATGAGTGCGATCGCCATGATCGTGCCCTGAACAAAGTCGGTTAGACTGACCGCAAGGAAGCCACCCAAAACGACATAAGCAACCACGACAAGGGCCGTGATCCAGAGCCCGGTTTGGTACTCCGCACCAAAAGCGCTTTGGAACAGCTTGCCCCCCGCGACGAGACCGGAAGCCGAATAAAGCGCGAAGAAAACGATGATGACAATGCTTGCAGTAAGGCGGAGCAGGTGCCGTTCATCGTTGAACCGATTACCCAGAAATTCTGGAATGGTGAGCGCGTTGCCATAGCTTTCCGTTTGCTCGCGCAGACGCGGCGCAACAATGATCCAATTGAGCAGCGCCCCAATGAAAAGCCCGATTGCGATCCATGCTTCGGCAAGGCCGGAGGCATATAATGCTCCCGGAAGGCCCAGCATCAGCCAGCCCGACATATCGGACGCGCCAGCGGCCAGTGCCGTGACAGCAGGCCCCAACTGTCGGCCACTCAACAGATATTCGCTGCTGTTCGCCGTCGACTTGCGCCAGGCGTAAATACCGATGCCCAGCATCAGCGCAAAATAGACCGAAAGGCTGGCAATCACGCCCGGTTGCATCATATTTGGTCCCCTCGTGCGTACGGCCCGTCTATTGGGGCTGTCTTCCCTGTTGCATTGCTATAAGCAGTCCGCATGCGCTTTGCACCCAGTCTCTTGGCTTTCGCCTCTATGTTTTTGGCGGCTGCGTCCGCGGTAGCCGCCGATTGGCGCACAGTTGATCCTGCCCAACTGCAGGCGCTGCAGGATGATGATATCGAACGACACCGATCGAAAGAAGGTTCATTTGATGGCCTTGAGATAAGCGAAACGCGCTTTTCCGAAAATGGTTTCGACTGGCATTTGCTGCGCTTTGCAAATGCGGCAAAGAGCGATGGGCCATTTTGGGTGGTACCGCATGATGACGAAAATGCTGCATTTGATGCCATGTTGGCCGGGCTGCGGAAATATGGCGGCATCGCTATTGTCGTCAACACCGGCCCTAGCAGCAGTCGAAGGCAGGCTGGTGCAGGTGTGTGCGGCGTGCGGACAGCGGCGAGCTCAGCGTGCGATCCAAACCGCAATTTTGATGCGCGAACGCCGCTGTTCACCAATGCCATTCTCGGCGAATGGAAAGCGGGAAGGCCGATTATCGCCCTGCACACCAATGGCGACGGTTTCAGCGGCGATGGCGCCGGTGGGCGAGGGGATATCACGATGCTCGATGCGCGGGCTTTTTTGAGCGGAGAAAGGCGGGCGCGCCAAGATGGATATTTTGCAATCAATCCGGTTCCACCGTTAGACGACCCGGATGTTTATGCCATCATTCCGTACCATTCCGCCAAAGGCATATCGAGGGGCGAAGCCGCTTGCCGGGCCGCTCTGAACCGCAAAGGCATAAATGTCTGGCATGAGCGTGTTGGCAAGAGCGATGGTTCGCTCTCCAACTATGTCGCGCTCAACCGGCCAGAGATCGCCTATATCAATTTTGAGGCGCAGCGTGACGCCGATGTGTCGGTTGGGGCTGAGGTGCAGCAGATTATGTTCGACGCTTATCTGGTCGAATGCTCGGCTTTATGGCACCAGCCAGTTGCCAATCCAATCACGGTCCGCTGAATTCCAATTCCACCGTGCGCGCCGATGGCCTTTGTTCGCGAGATACAACCATTCGATCTGGTTGAATTCAAACAGCAGTATTGCGAAATTCTCGCGCGCTGGTGCGACTTCTTCTTCGCAGGGCGCACGCCCCTCCACCCATAAAGGCAATCCCGAGGGAGTCAAACTGGTGGTGTATGCAGATTTTCAATGCCCGGCCTGTGCCACGGAACACCTGCTGATGG
>JALREL010000163.1 GCA_023262005.1 Sphingorhabdus sp.
CCAAGTTCCGGTCGCCGGTGGAACCGGGATGCTTGCTCGACCTCAACGTCGGCTTCCTGCAGAAACGTTCGCGGGTGTGCAAGTTCTGGGGCAAGGCCTCGGTCGAGGGCAAGGTAACCTGCGAGGTTAACTTTACCGCGATGATTGCCGATAGCTGAAGTCCTTGCCAAATGACGCGCGCATGGCTATGCGCGCCGCTTCATATTCAGGCCGGTCGGAACCGGCCGCTATTGAAAGAGAACTGCCATGAAGGCCGATACCCATCCCGATTACCACATGATCAAGGTGCAGATGACTGACGGCACCGTGTTCGAAACTCGCTCAACCTGGGGCAAGGAAGGCGACACGCTGGTCCTCGAAATCGATCCCACCTCGCACCCGGCATGGACCGGCGGCACCCGCCAGCTCGATCAGGGTGGCCGTGTTGCCCAGTTCAACAAGCGTTTCGGCGGACTTACGCTCAAGAAATAAGCCTTGGGCTTTTGGATTTGAAAGGTGCCGGGTTGACGCCCGGCATCCTTTGCACATAAGGACGCGCCTGCCTTTCTACAGGTGCTGTGGCGACCGTAGCTCAGTTGGTTAGAGCGCTGGTTTGTGGTACCAGAGGTCGCGGGTTCGGATCCCGTCGGTCGCCCCACTTTTCCTTTACATTTATGGCTGACAAACGGGTTGCGTAATATTATTGCGCAGTCTCGTAATTTCTCGCGACTCGTAAGGAAGCCGTCATGCCTGCGCCCTGGGACCTGCCCGATTTCGATGCCCATGAATCGGTGCACCTCTTTGATGATCCGAAAACCGGGCTGCGTGCTGTCATCGCGATCCATTCGACGCATCTTGGGCCTGCAGCGGGCGGAACCCGTTTTTGGCACTATGCTGATCAACAGGCGGCATTGACCGATGCGCTACGGCTGTCGCGCGGGATGAGCTATAAAAATGCAATGGCAGGACTGCCTGCAGGCGGCGGTAAAGCCGTTATCCTAGCGGACCATAAATACAGCAAGCCACAAGAGCTGCTCGATGCCTTTGCCCGGGCAGTCGACTCGTTGGGCGGTCGTTACATTACGGCGCAGGACGTCGGCATGTCGGAAGACGACATGGTGACGCTGTCGAAAAATACTCGTCATGTTGCCGGCTTGCCGGGGCAGGGCGGCGATCCCGGCCCTTACACGGCGCGCGGCGTGTATCTCGGGGTCAAGGCAGCAGCTAAGCGCGCCTTGGGTGCCGATGATGTTCGTGGCGTGCACATCGCCATCCAAGGCGTCGGTAGCGTGGGGGGCGGACTAGCCCGTTATCTTGCTGCCGATGGCGCAAAGCTGACATTGGCAGACGTCAACGCCGACCGTGCCGCCGCGCTTGCTGCGGAGCTGGGCGCGCAGACCGTCGCATCGGATTCGATCATTTCGGTCGAGGCCGACATATTCAGCCCTTGCGCATTGGGTGCGATCCTGACGGAAACGAGCGTTGCTGGCTTGAAGGTGAAAGCTGTCGCAGGGGGCGCAAATAACCAGTTGGCAACTGCTGCCCAAGGCCAACAGCTTGCGGACCGCGGCATCGTGTATGCGCCGGATTATGTTATCAATGCTGGCGGGATCATCAACGTGCTCCGCCATATCGACAATGCGGATGACACTGCCATCAATGCTCGGATCGACACCATTCCTGGTCGCTTGCACCAGATCTGGGAAGAGAGCGAAGCCAGCGGCGATACTCCGGCGCAGGTGGCTGACCGGATGGCCAAAAACCTGATCGGCCGATAAACGCGCCAATTCGGCTTATTCGCCGCCTAAATTGTTACTCTTCATTACTTGACTTGGGCGCCAACTCGGCTGGTGAATGCTGCAGGCTGCAACGCTTCATCGCACCCTTCGCTCCTGTTAGCCGCTCGCCAAACGCAGCTTGTAATCATTCATCCACGAGCAAGGTTTCGATTAACAGAGTTGGCGCGCGTTAAAAAAGAAGGAGTGAAAGATGCGTGTCGCTACCATTAAGGCCGGCAGCCTCGTCCTGCTTGCCATGTCCTCGATACCCCTCGCGGGTGCGTTGCAAGCACAACAGCCAAGTTATGATCCGATCATTGTCGATGGCGCGTTGCCAGATGCCAGTACGATGGTCAAAGGCCCAGAGGTCAAAGGGACCATCGTTGCCCGCAACGGTGAAAAGATCAGGGTGCGGACTGCTGATGGCAGCAGCACCGATATTGCCATCACCGATGATACGAAAGTCAAAACCAGTTCGGGTCTCTTCGGTGGGCGCAGCAAGTTGGGCAACGAAGCCCTGCTCAATGGATTGCCGGTAACCGTCAAGACCCTGCAATGGGAAGGCGGCCTTGTTGCGAGCCAGGTCAGTTTCCGCAAAGGCGATTTCAAGACCGCCAACATGATCCGCAATGGCACCGAGCAGCAATTTGCAGAGCAGACCGCTGCCACAGAAGCGCTGCGGGGGCGGATCGGCGATATCGACAAATACAACATCAAGGGCACGACCAACGTCTATTTCGACACCGGTAGGTGGCAGCTATCGTCACAAGCCAAATCCGATTTGTGCGCCACTGCATCCCAGGCTGAAGCAACCGACAATGCGCTTATGCTGGTTGTTGGCTACACCGATTCGGTCGGCAGCGAAGAATATAACCAGACGCTGAGTGAAAAGCGCGCGAACAGCGTGATCAACTATCTGCAGCAGCAGTGCCGTTGGAAGCCGTATCGCATGCTGACACCGACCGGCATGGCCGAATCTGATCCGGCTGCGAGCAATGACACTGAAGAGGGCAAGGCGCAAAACCGTCGCGTTTCAGTGAACATCCTCGTCAGCAAGAGCGTCGACGGACTGTAATCTTCGCGGGGTGGGCTTTGGTCCACCCCGTACCGCAAAAGATAATGTGCATTATTGTAATGCACTTGACAATAATGTCTTGTCCTGCAAATTGCCGGGATGAAACTTGTAGCAAACTCTGACGAAGCTGTTGTCCTAACGCCGCTTGATACGCTCACCTTTCGACTGGAGGACCTGCCTCGGCAGCTCCGACGGCTGATCGACGATGCATTGCAAGGACATGATCTTGGCCGGACGCAATGGCGCTTGCTCGCATATGTGTTGCGCCAGGAAGGGCTGACCCAGACAGAATTGGCGCGCTATCTTGAAATTGAACGCGCAAGCGCCGGTCTTGCTATCGATGCGCTTGAGAAGAAGGCGTTGGTCGCTCGTCGCCAACACCCTGGGGATCGGCGAGTTTGGCGCATTGTGCCCACTGAAAAGGCCAAAAAGCTGCTCGGCGATCTGCGTGTCACTGTTGACGAAGTATATGCCCAGTTGTTCGACGGATTCAGCCAGCAAGAACTTGAGCAACTCGGCCGATTCTTCGAGCGCATGGCGCTCAATATAAGGGCGTGAGGCGATGACGATGACCGACCTTATCGAACCGCTCGACCAAATTGACCCCAGCCTCCCAGAGCGTTTTGTCGATGGCCGCGCCAACGCCTTGTTCGAACGTCTTCGGAACGAAGCACCGGTGCATTATTGCGCAAACGGTCGCTTCGGGCCTTTCTGGTCGATCAGCCAGTACGAAGATATTGTCGAGATCGAGGCGCTGCCCAAAATCTATTCCTCTGAAGCGAAATATGGGGGTGTTTCGATCATCGATGTCGACCCAGCGCAGGCGACCTATCTTGAATCCTTCATCATGATGGACCCGCCAAATCATAGCCAGAAGCGACGAACGATTGCGCCCGCATTCACCCCATCAGAAATGGCGCGGCTTAGCAATTCGATCCGGGAACGCACTGCAACCTGCCTTGATGGACTGCCAAAAGGTGAGAATTTCGATTGGGTGCAGTCTGTTTCGATCAATCTTACGATCGACATGCTGGCCATCCTCTTCGATTTTCCTTGGGATGAACGGCACAAATTGCGGATCTGGTCCGATGCGATCACCTCGCTCGAAATGATGAAAAACCGCCCGGAGGAGCGGGCTGCGAATCTGTTCGAAATGGCGTCGCGCTTTCATGAGTTGTGGCAGGAGCGTAGCAAGGGTGAACCTGGACCTGACCTGCTGTCGATGATGGTTCATGCGACCGATTTCGGTGAAATGGGTGCAGCCGAGTTTATGGGGAATATGGCCACCCTGGTGGTTGGCGGGAACGATACGACGCGAAACTCGATGTCTGGCATGATCGAGGCATTCAATCTCTGGCCGGATCAGTGGGAAAAATTATGCGCCCAACCTGAACTCATTCCCAATGCCGTCAGTGAAATCATCCGCTGGCAATGCCCCGCATTGCATATGCGGCGGACTGCACTTGAGGATGTGGAGTTTCGCGGTCACCAAATCCGCAAGGGCGACAAAGTGGTTCTCTGGTATATTTCGGCCAACCGCCAGGAATCGGTGTTTCCCGATGGCCACCGGTTTCTCGTCGATAGGCCCAATGTGCGCCGACACCTCTCCTTCGGCTATGGCATCCATCGCTGCGTTGGCGCGCGCTTAGCGGAACTGCAATTGCAGATTCTGCTTGAGGAAATGGTGAAGCGAAAGATCCACGTCATCCAAACCGGTCCGGTCGAAAGGGAGCCGCATCCCTTTTTAGCGATCATCAATTCGGTACCAGTCAAGCTAGGCTGATTTGCCCTAAAATCTATTGCTACGATTGCGCCAAATCAATTGGCGTCCCTTGAAAGCAATGCTAGAGGCGCGTGCGAGTCATATCATATGCACCGCTTCGCAAATCCTGCCCGTTTCCTCGGCATTGCCAAACCGCTGACCCCGCTGCTTTTGTGGCCGGGAATACTGCTGGTTCTAGGCGCGTGCTGGTGGGGGCTGACGCAGGTACCGGCAGAACGGTTGCAGGGCCATTCGGTCAAGATCATGTTCGTCCATGTGCCGGCTGCGTGGCTGGGTATGGGCGGGTGGACCGGGCTTGCCATTGCCAGCATCGTACAGCTTGTGTGGAAGCATCCTTTGGCGGGCGTATCGGCGCGGGCCATTGCGGTGCCGGGCGCTCTGTTTGCCGCGCTATGCCTGATCACCGGTTCTATCTGGGGGCGTCCGACATGGGGCACCTGGTGGGTATGGGATGGCCGGTTGACCTCGATGCTGATCCTGTTCTTCCTCTATCTCGGCTATATCGCGCTCGCCAATGCATCGAGCGAAAAGGGGAGCGTCAGCCGTACGGCCGCGGTGTTCGGCATCATCGGCGCAGTCAATATCCCGATCATCAACCGTTCGGTGGTCTGGTGGGAAAGCCAGCATCAAAAGGCAAGCATCACGCTTGGCGGGTCGTCGATCGATAGCGCCTATCTGTGGCCGCTTTTCGCCAGTGCATTGGGTTTCACGCTGATTTTCGGTGCGGTTGTTTTGATGCGGATGCGCGCCCAACTCGCCGAAATCCGGATCGAGGCGCGGATGCGCCGGATGGCGGAGGATTGAGGTAGTGGATCACACGCCGTTTATTATCGCTGCATTCCTCGTGACCGCATTGGGCACGCTCGTGCTTGTGGTGCACAGCTGGTCTGCCATGCGCCGCGCCGAGGCGTTGGCCGATGATTTGAAGAGCCGCAAATGAAACCCAAACACCAACGTTTGATCTTAGCCATTCTGGCCCTTGCTGCTTTGATCGGTGCAGGGCTGCTGGCTGCTTCGGCACTGCGTGAGGAGGCGAGTTACTTCTATACGCCTGCGACTTTGGCCAACGCCGATGTCGAGCCCGGAAAGGCGATTCGCCTTGGCGGGATGGTGCAAAAGGGTTCGGTCAGGCGCGATGCCGATGGCATCACCGTGCACTTTATCGTGCAGGATCGCGACGCGACGCAGGCGGTTGTTTACAAGGGAATAACCCCCGATCTGTTTGTTGAGGGATCCGGCGTGGTTGCCGACGGCCGAATGGATGCGAAAGGCGTTTTCGTGGCGGATAGCCTGCTTGCAAAGCATGATGAAAATTATGTCCCGCGCGAACTCAAAGACATCGACATGTCCACCGCCGAACATAGCAAGGATACCCTCGCCGAATGATTGCTGAATTCGGTCTTGCCGCCCTTTGGTTGGCAGCGGCATTGGCGCTGTTGCAGGCATTCGCTGGAATTGGCCATTGGCGGGGCTTTTCTCCGGCACTGGCTTCGCTGACCCGCCCTGTGGCGGTGGTGCAGGGGCTTTTGTGTCTGGTTTCTTTCGGATGCCTTGTCTGGCTGTTTGCGATTACCGATCTATCGGTGCTGCTGGTCGCATCGAACAGCCATATCGACAAGCCGATGATCTTCAAACTGGCGGGCACTTGGGGCAATCATGAAGGTTCGATGTTGCTGTGGGTGACGGTGCTTTCGCTTTCGGGAACTGCCATAGCGCTGTTCGAAAAACGGCTCGACCATCAGACGTTGGGCGCGGCATTGTTTGCGCAGGCTTTGATCGCACTCGGTTTTTTTGCCTTCCTGCTTTTCTCGTCCAACCCTTTCGAACGGCTTGATCCGGCACCGCCCGCTGGCGCAGGCCTGAACCCTCTGTTGCAGGATATCGGCCTCGCATTCCATCCGCCGACGCTTTATATCGGAT
>JALREL010000220.1 GCA_023262005.1 Sphingorhabdus sp.
GTAGTTCTGTGCCGGCGTGCTGATGGAGCAGTGAGTGAAGTGGCGCAAAACCTCATGTTTTCGACCCAAATCAAGGGTAAGAGCGACCATGACGCCTTTACGGACGGGTTTCCTCGCAGATGTTCCAAAACAACCCGCTCCGTCCCGATAGGAGGCCTAGAGCGTGACCCTAGGCGACTGCTGAGACCCTCATCACCCGTGTTAGGTTAATCGCTGGAAGGGACCAGCTCACAGCTACCTGTCTCTTCCGGCTTGTGCTTCCTTGCCATTCCATTCCTCCTTCGTGGCCATTCCTAAAATAGAAATTGGGCCACTCAGAAGGGGGCAGATCAAGTGCCAGTGCTGCGCGTTACATACCCCTTAGTCTTTGGAATTTTAATTCGGCACAGCCAGGTAGGTTTTTTAAAGTCAGAACGCTGGTAGAGATAGATTGCGCCCTCACGGAAGGTTTTGGACGCCGTAATCATCCCCTTAGTTGATTTAGCAGAACCTTCCCTCACCATTTCCCCCGGTCAACATAATCTACCATCTGAATCCGAATGCAGTCCGAACATGCTATTTTTTTATTGTCAGGGGAACGGTCTCGATCAAATTTTCTTGCTGTGGAAATTGGCGTTGGAAAGCGATTGAACGAATCTGTTTGTAGCGCCTTGGTTTGAGGCAGCGGGGCCAGAGAGCTATCGATCCGCGTAAATCCGAACACAACCTGGAAAATCCGAACACGATCCGAACATAGCAAAATCCGAGCGTCCCGCCGGGAGGGGGTTTTGCAAACCGTTGATTTTCGTAGGAAAACTGGAGCGGGCGAAGGGATTCGAACCCTCGACCCCAACCTTGGCAAGGTTGTGCTCTACCCCTGAGCTACGCCCGCTCTGGCGGCTGGAATCAGGTGATGTCCAGCGGGTGAGGCGCGCCATTAGCAGGCGATTTCAGGGGCCGCAAGCCCTTTATCGCGGCAAAATTGCTTTGCTTTTTATGGCACTCGCAGCGCATTCTCTTGGCATATCGCGGCCACACCCCACATAGGGCGTGCAAATGATTCGAATTCCGGGAGCATGAACTTGGCAAGCATGGGTTTGACCACCGAAGAGCAAAAAGCGGTGCAGGCGTTTCGCAACGATGTTGTCGAACCGTCGATGACCAAGCTCGTCATTCTCGACTTCTGGGCCGAATGGTGCGGCCCGTGCAAACAGTTGACGCCGGTGCTCGAAAAGGTCGCTGCAGATTATGCCGACAAGGGCGTGGTGCTCGCCAAGATCAACGTGGATGAGAACAAGTTCATAGCGGCGCAATTCCAGATCCGGTCTATCCCGACGGTCTATGCGATGTTCCAGGGGCAGCCCGTTGCAGACCTGACCAATGCCCGTACCGAACCCCAGCTTTCTGCGATGCTCGACCAGCTATTGGCGAAACTGCCAGTGCAGGCGGGTGCAGCCGGCGATGCTGGCCCCAGCCTGGATGAAGTCGCTGCTGCCGGGGCGGACGCCTTGGCCGAGGGCGCGAATGAAGAGGCCTATGCGATCTTCACCGAGATACTCGGCGTCGATTCCGAACATAAGGCGGCGCTTGCCGGGATGCTCGAAGCGCTGATCGCGCTTGATCGGGCCGCCGAAGCGCAGGCGATCTTTGCCAGCCTGTCGGACGACCAGCGTGCCGACCCTGCGCTGGAACGGGTGGGTACAAAGCTCTCGATCGTGGCTGAAGCACGCGATCCCGAAGAGCTGCGTGCGTTGCGCGCTGCGGTTGATGCCGACCCCGCCGATCACCAGGCCCGTTATGACCTTGCCAACGCGTTGATGGCAGCCAATGACCGTGACGGCGCGGCAGAGGCGCTGTTGGCTATCATTGCAACCGATCGCGAATGGAATGACGGTGCGGCGCGCAACCGCTTGCTCGAGATTTTCAGCATGATTGGCCTCGAAGATCCCTGGGTCGCGGCGACCCGGCGGAAACTTTCCGCGATATTGTTCGGCTGATGGGCACGAAGCGTATCTCGATCTTTCCGTTGGGCGGTGCAATCCTGCTGCCCGATATGCAGTTGCCGCTGCATATTTTCGAGCCGCGCTATCGGGCATTGGTGGGCGACGCGCTGGCGCGCGACCGGATGATCGGGATGATCCAGCCAATGGGTGGCGGTGATAATCCTTCGCTTTTCGCGGTGGGTTGCCTTGGCCGTATTGGCGATGTCGAGGCACTCGCCGATGGTCGCTACAATATCGTTCTCGAAGGTTTGCAGCGCTTCACCATGGTGCGCGAACTCGAAGTGACCACACCGTTCCGTCAGATTGAGGCCACCTTGTGGGACGAGGATGACACCAGCGATACCTTGTCGCTTGGCGAACGCGCCGCGCTCGAAGCAGAGGCGCGCCGCTTTGCCGATGCACAGGGCTATGCGGTTGATTGGAATGCGGTCAGCCAGCTCGATGATTTTTCGCTGGTGAATGTGATTGCCCAGATCGCCCCGTTCGATGTCGCTGCAAAGCAGGCCTTGCTTGAGTCAAAAGGTCTCGCCGCCCGCAACGAACTGGTTATCCAGCTGATGCAGTTTTTCGGACGTCAGGATGGTTTTGACGACCGCATGACGCTGCAATAGGCCTAGCCGCCGAAGCTGGCCCGTAAACCGTCAATCACAAACTGCGCAGCTAGCGCGCCGAGCAATACGCCGAGCAGACGGGTGATGACCGCCTCGGCTTTGGCACCCAGCACGCGCATGATCGGCCCTGCTGCGATCAAGGCGATGAGCGTGAGCAACAAAACGGCAGCGAGCGCGCCGAGGACGACCAGCGATCGGTCCATGCCTTCATTCTGGCTCATCAACAGCATCACCGATGCGATCGAGCCCGGCCCCGCAATCATCGGCATCGCCATTGGGAAGACCGAGACATCCTCAATCTCTGGCGTTTCAATGATCTTCTGCGCTCGCTCTTCACGCCGCTCGGTGCGCTTTTCGAATACCATGTCGATCGCAATGAGGAACAGCATGATACCCCCCGCGATACGGAAACTGTTCAGTTCGATATGCAGGGCACCGAGAAGGTCTTCGCCGAACAACGCGAAGACGAAGAGGATCGCAGCGGCGATAATCGAGGCACGGATCGCCATGCCGCGGCGCTGTTGCGCGCTGGCACCCTTGGTCAGGCTGGCATAGATCGGCGCGCAGCCTGGTGGATCGATCACTACGAAAAAGGTGATGAATGCGGAAATGAACAGCTCAACCATTGGGTGCCGCCGCAACCTTGTTGGCAATCACCGTGTCAAAATCGCTGCCATTCCAGAGGCGCACGATCAGCGTTCGCTGCCCATCGGGCATTACAATCCATGTGTAATTGAGGCTCTGGTCAATCGACAGGCCCATTTTCATTTTCGCCCCTTCGGGCGGCGCTGAAATGGGAGCGTTGGGTTGGCCCTTGCAACTGGCGATCCGCGTTTCGATCATTTCCGGGGCGGGTAAGGGCGCAGGCAATGCGTCGCCATGGTCGAGCACCCATTTCCATTCGCCCTTGCCGAGGAAGGAGGGCGGGGCATATTTGGGCAGCTTGCCCTTTGCCTGCCATTGCCAGACAGTGGTGAAATAGCCGGTCTTTCCATCAGGAAGCTGCCACGCCCCGGTGGTGACCCCCGTTCTTCCGTCGCACGACATATAGGCCTTGTGCGGTTGCCATTTGGGCGTCACCTCAGGCCCTTCATTCAACTTCAGCGCATCGGCAAGCAGCGTTGGTTGTGGCAGGAAAACCACCGCATCCTTGGTGCCGGTTTCTTGCTGTGCGGCGCGAAACCCTTTTTCCTGCGCGAGCCGGTTGAATGCGATCTCCGCGGCAATGATCGCGCTGGGATTGGCGCTGGGCGATGTACCGCCGCGCATCATGGGTTGTGCGGCACAACCACTTGCCAGAATTGCGATTGCGGCGGTGGTAGAAAGCAGTCGGTAACCGGTCATCACCGGCTTATAGCCCTTCAGGGTCCGCCAAACCAGCCCGGCGATGCGCAGCAACCAATGTGTTGCGCAACAGGCAGGCGATGGTCATCGGCCCGACACCACCTGGAACCGGTGTGATGGCAGATGCAAGCTCGAGCGCGCTTGCATAATCGACGTCGCCCACAAGCCGGCCTTTGGTTTCGCCCTTTGCAGGATCAAGGCGGTTGATGCCGACATCGATGACGACCGCACCCGGCTTCAACCAGTCACCTTTCACCATTTCGGCGCGACCAACGGCGGCAACGACGATGTCGGCCTGCTGGACGCGGGCTTTCAGGTCGCGGGTGCGGCTGTGTGCGATGGTGACGGTGCAATTTTCAGCTAGCAGCAACTGCGCCATCGGCTTGCCCACAAGGATCGAACGCCCGATCACAATCGCATCCTTGCCGGACAAATCGCCGATATGATCCTTCAGCAGCATCAGCGAGCCGAGCGGTGTGCAAGGGACAAGTCCGGGCAGACCCAGAGCGAGGCGACCGGTGCTGATCGGAGTTAAGCCGTCGACATCCTTGTCGGGGCTTATCGCATCGACCACAGCTTGCTCGTCGAGATGTTTGGGCAGGGGCAGTTGGACGAGGATGCCATCGACACTCTCGTCAGCGTTCAACTGGCGCACAAGTGCGATCAGCTCTTCCTGTTTGGTGTCGGCAGGCAGGCGATGTTCGAAACTTGCCATGCCGGCAGCAACCGTGGCCTTGCCTTTGGAGGCGACATAGACTGCGCTCGCCGCATCATCACCCACCAGCACAACCGCCAGGCCAGGTACACGGCCGGTGGCCTTCGAAAAAGCGGGAACCGCCTCAGCTATGCGCGCGCGCAATCCTGCCGCAAACGCCTTGCCATCGATGATCGTCGCACCGCTCAAAGCGCACCGCTCATGTACAGGTCGCTATAAAGGCCGCCCAAAAGCATCTGGATGATACGCAATCCGATAATCAGCACGATTGGCGAAAAATCGATCATCCCGGTGTCGGGCATGATCTTGCGAATGGGCTTCAGCATCGGATCGAGGATGAGGTTCAGCGATTGCCAGATGGAGGCGACGAAATTGTTCGACAGGCTGACGACATTGAACGCGATCAGCAGGCTGAGCACGAATTGCACGATCACGACGGTCGATACGATGGTAACAAGGTAACCGATGATCTGGATAAGCGCGAGGAGCATCTTGGACTTTCCAAAAGCGAATGATGCGCCCGATTAGCCGAGGCAGCGCGCTGTATCAACTGGGCATTACACCTTATTCCCCTCTCCCGCTTGGAAAGGGGCCGGCCTTACTTATGCACCAGCGTGCCTGCACCGCGTGCGGTGAAGATTTCGAGCAGGCTGACATGCGGCACCCGGCCATCAAGGATAACCGCGGCTTCGGTTCCGCCTTCGACCGCTGCAATGCAGGTTTCCAGCTTCGGTATCATGCCGCCCGTGACGGTGCCGTCGGTGCGCAGGGCCGCAATCTGCTTGGGATCAAGGTCTGTCAGCAGCTTGCCCGACTTGTCGAGAACGCCGGCCACATCGGTTAGTAGGAAAAGGCGCGCGGCACCCAGCGCCGCGGCAATCGCGCCAGCCATGGTGTCGGCATTTATGTTGTAGGTTTGCCCGGTCGTATCGACGCCGATGGGGGCAACAACCGGAATCATTCCGCTCTCGGAAATCGTGTCGAGCAGGCTGCGGTCGATATGCTTGGGTGTTCCGACAAAGCCAAGGTCAACGGCGCGTTCGATATTGCTATCGGGATCGCGGGTGGTGCCCTCGACTTTTTCGGCGATCACGAAACCGCCATCCTTGCCCGAAATGCCGACAGCGCGACCCCCGGCCTGGGCGATCCAGCTGACCAGTTCTTTATTGATGGCGCCCGATAGGACCATTTCCGCGACGCGTGCGGTTTCGGCATCGGTGACGCGCAGGCCATCTACAAAGCTCGATTCAACGCCCAGTTTCTTGAGCATCGCACCAATTTGCGGCCCGCCGCCATGAACGACGACCGGATTGATACCGACAGCTTTGAGCAGCACGACATCCTCGGCAAAATTACGCGCCGCTTCGGGATCACCCATGGCGTGGCCGCCATATTTGATCACAAAGGTCTTGCCGGCATAGCGCTGCATATAAGGCAGCGCCTCGGTCAGCGTTTCGGCCTTGGCCAACAGCCCCTGCATTTGGGCGTCATCGGGTGCGTGCGTCGTCATGCGGCGCGGGTTAGCGCCCGATCGCAATACGCGCAACTATATTGCAGGTTCAGGCAGGCTTGGCATCCAATCGTTGCCCAAGCTTGACGCAGGCAGTGATCAGGATTGGGACAAAAACCACGACCAATGTCAGCTTGGCGATGATCTGGCCGGTCATGATGTTGACGATCGGCATTTCCTGCCCTGATCCTGGATCGACCACGCCATAAAAAGCGATGGTGATGAATAGTACGGTATCGAGCGCTTGCGAGAGCAGGCCCGCAATCAACCCGCGCAACCATGCCGCCCGCCCGGTGCCCTCGCCTTTCAGCTTAGTGAAGACATAGACGTTGAGCGTTTGCGAGATTCCATAGGAAATCAGACCTGCCAGTTGCAGTCGCGCGCCTTGGCCCAATATGCCGGCAAATTGGTCCTGCAAGGTCCAGAATGGAGCGGGAGGCATGCGGATAACAATGAAAATCAGCGCCATCGACAGGATCAGCGGGATGAAGCCATAGCGCACCAGCTTGTCGGCTATATCCTTGCCATGCAGTTCGGCAACCGCGCTCGACAGCACCACCAGCATCAGGAAAGCGAAAATTCCAGATTCCACGTGAAGCGGACCAATCTCGGAAATCTTGGTGCCAAGCACACCTGCGAGAACGACAAGCCCGCCATAGAGCAGCGCATAGACGAACAAGGATCGCGGGATCATCGTTCCATTATTCTGGTTGTCGGTCATCGCGGCGCTCCCCTTTTTGTCAGATTGCTGATGGTTAGCGGCTATTTTCGAGCGTGCAAGCGTGCGAACCGGCTATTCACAGCTTATCGTCACGCCGAACTTGTTTCGAGGTTGATTTCTCCGCATAAACCGCTGGCCTCGGTCGTTATGTGTGCGGAAAAGTGCGCAGCACGACGACGTTGGAGAGGTTTGGGGAGACCAAGTAATGCAAATCCTGTTGAGCCTTGCCGGAATGGTGCTGATCCTTTTGATCGCCCTCCTGCTTTCCTCCAACCGCAAGGCGATCCGCCCACGCGTGGTGTTGTCGGCTTTCGCATTGCAGGCGGGGTTGGCCGCGCTGGTGCTCTATGTTCCTTGGGGCAACCGGGTTTTGCAAGGCGCGGCAACGGGCGTTTCGAACCTGCTCGGCTATGCCAATGAAGGCACCAAATTCCTCTTTGGCGGTCTTGCCACCGATCCCCTGGGCCAGAATTTTGCCATTCAGGCGCTGCCCGTTATCATCTTCTTCGCTGCCTTCATTTCGATCCTCTATTATCTCGGTATCATGCAATATGTGATCCGCTGGATCGGCGGCGGATTGCAGAAGGTCACGGGGATTTCAAAGGTCGAGAGCCTGTGCGCAGCCTCGAACATCTTTGTCGGTCAGTCGGAATCTCCGCTGGTGATCCGCCCCTATCTGGCAACGCTCAACCCGGCGCAGCTATTTTGCGTGATGACGGTCGGCATGGCCGGGGTCGCGGGGACGATCCTCGCCGCCTATGCCTCAATGGGCATCCGCATCGACTATCTGATCGCAGCCGCCTTCATGTCGGCCCCCGGCGGTATCTTGATGGCAAAGCTCATCATGCCCGACGATCCGAACGAACCCGCGGTCGACGATCCCAATATCGCGCTCGACATGCACGATGATGAAAAGCCTGCAAACCTGATCATGGCCGCTTCGCAAGGCGCGCAGACCGGTGTGAAACTGGCCGTGGCCGTCGGCGCGATGGTGCTGGCCTTTGTTGCGCTCGTTGCATTGGCCAATGGCGTTTTGGGCGGGATCGGCAATCTGGTCGGGCTCAAAGGACTGAGCTTCCAGGGCATATTGGGCCAGGTCTTCGCGCCGGTCATGTACCTGCTCGGCGTTCCCTGGAGCGAGGCAGTTACAGCAGGCGGGCTGTTCGGCACCAAGATTGTCCTCAACGAATTTGTAGCCTTCATTGATTTGGGCGCAATGAAGACCCTGTCGGCACCGACGGTCGCCATCGTCACCTTTGCTTTGTGTGGTTTCGCCAATTTCAGTTCGATCGCGATCCAGATGGCGGTCACCGGCGGCCTTGCGCCCAACCAGCGGCCAATGATTGCGAAATTGGGCTTGAAGGCGCTGGCAGCAGGATCGCTGTCGAACCTGATGAGCGCTGCTTTGGCGGGATTGTTCCTGTCGCTCGGGTGAGGATCACTCCTCCCCGGCCAACCCCTTCAGTTCATAAAGCAGATCGAGAGCCTGCCTTGGGGTGAGCGCGTCGATGTCTAGGCCGGAAAGCTTGTCGCGTACGGCATCGACCTTGGCCTCTGCGGCATCGAGAGCAGCGCCGAACAAGGGCATGTCGCCCAAACCTGCGGCGAGACCACCGGTTTCGGCGCGACCCTTTTCGAGTTTTTCCAGTACCTGCGCCGCGCGCGACAACACTGCTGGTGGTAGGCCTGCGAGCTTGGCGACGGCGATACCGTAACTGCGATCTGCAGGGCCGTCTGACACTTCGTGGAGCAGCACGAGGTCGCCTTTATACTCCTTGGCGCGCACGTGATGCAGCGAGAGCGCATCGAGCGTATCCGCCAGCCGCGTCAATTCATGATAATGCGTGGCGAAAAGGCAGCGGCAGCGGTTGCTTTCATGGATGCCTTCGACCACCGCCCAGGCGATTGCAAGGCCGTCATAGGTTGAAGTGCCGCGGCCAACCTCGTCGAGGATCACGAAACTGCGCTCGGTCGCCTGCGCAAGGATGGCAGCCGTTTCGACCATTTCAACCATGAATGTCGAACGTCCGCGCGCCAGATTATCCGAAGCGCCAACACGGCTGAACAGCCGGTCGACCAAGCCAAGCCGCGCCATGCTCGCCGGAACATAGCTGCCGGCCTGGGCCAGAATGACGATCAGCGCGTTTTGTCGCAGAAAGGTGGATTTACCGCCCATATTGGGGCCACTCACCAGCCAGAGTCGTTTCTCGGGTGCCAGATCGCAATCATTGGCGATGAAGCGCTCCCCCAGCCGCGCCAGCGCGCTTTCGACCACGGGATGGCGCCCGCCCTCGATGTGCAACTCGTTTCCGGAAACAAATTCAGGCAGGCACCACCGCCCCTCTGCAGCGCGTTCGGCAAGCGCGGCTGCTACGTCGATCCGCGCGAGCGCATCGGCGCTCGCGGCAATCGCGTCGCGTCGCGCCAGGACATGCCCGATCAATTCCTCGAGATGTGCCGCCTCGGCCGCCAGTGCATGGCCAGACGCCTGCGTTATACGCAGTGCCTCTTCGTGCAGTTCGGGCGAATTGAAACGCACCGCACCTGCCATTGTCTGGCGATGGGTGAAGCCGCTTCCCGCTGCCATCAACGGGTCGGCATTTTTGGCGGGCACTTCGACGAAATAGCCGAGCACGCCATTGTGCCGGATCTTGAGCGCGGCGATACCGGTCTGCTGCCGGTAGCGCGCCTCCAGCGCCGCAATCGCGCGGCGACCCTCGCCGCCGAGGCTGCGCAGCTC
>JALREL010000155.1 GCA_023262005.1 Sphingorhabdus sp.
GGGGCCACGGGTTCGAATCCTGTAGCCGGCACCATTTTCCCATCAGCATGATTTTGGTTTGAACCGCCCACCGGCTCCCTGGCCTGTCCTCCCCGACCTATGTTCGTTCGCTGCATCACCAGATATGCATCAAGCATTTGGAAGCACTGGAGCATGGCTCCTTTGAAAAAGTCTGCTATGAGCAATGTAATAGGAGAAGTTGAAGGGGCGAGATGTGGCGATCGATCTGAATGTTAATGGAAAAGCGGTATCGGTTGAGGCCGAACCGGACACCCCGCTTCTCTGGGTTTTGCGAGAGGATGTTGGCCTGACCGGCACCAAATTTGGTTGCGGTGTTGCGGCGTGCGGTGCCTGCTCTGTCCATGTGGACGGCCAGATCACCCGTTCGTGCAGCATCGCCATCGCCGATGTTGCGGGCAAGAATGTGACAACGATCGAGGGCCTGAAATCTGCCGATGGAACGCTTCACAAGGTACAGCAAGCGTGGATCGACGCGCAGGTGCCGCAATGCGGTTATTGCCAGTCGGGCCAGATCATGGCTGCGGTTGCGTTGATCCAGCAAACCGGCCGTCCCACCGACGCGCAGATTGACGAGGCGATGACCAATATCTGCAGGTGCGGCACCTATCCGCGCATCCGCAAGGCAATCCGCGCAGCCACCGGGCAGGCAGCGGCAGCGGCGAAGGGAGCGGCATGATGGCCGATAATCCCAATCCAGCCATGGAAGAAGCCGCAGCGGTTCCCGCCAAGAAAAAAGGCGTCAAGCGCCGGGCTTTCCTGATCGGCGGCGTTGCCGTGGTCGGTGCCGGGCTATTCGGCATCAAACTTGCGGACAGCAATGCAGCGAAAAAAGCGGTCGAACTGACGACCGGCAAGGGCGAGTATAATTTCGCGACCTGGCTGAAAATCGCCGAGGATGACCAGATCACTATCTATTCGCCGCACACCGATATCGGGCAAGGATCGAACACCGGACTTGCCCAGATGCTGGCTGAGGAGCTCGATGCCGCTTGGGACAAGGTAAAACTGGTCTCTGCACCTGCCGAGCCCGCCTTTGCCAATACCGGCCTCGGCCGCGGTTTCCTTGCCGAAATGACCGGCCAGCCGGGCATTATCGAGGGCATCCCGCAATCCTTCCTGTCGTTTATTGCGCGATCGATGAATCTGCAGATCACCGGTGGGTCGACAGCCTTGCGCTTCACCGGGCAAAAGACCTTCCAAATGGTCGGAGCGGCGACGCGCGCAGCGCTGGTCGAGGTTGCGGCCAAACGGCTGGGCGTGCCAGCGACCGAACTGGCCACCGCTGACAGCAAGGTGATCCATGCCAAATCAGGCAAGTCGCTGCGCTATGGCGAACTGGCGGCAGAGGCGGCGACGCTCTCGCTCGACAGCAATCCGAAGCTCAAAAACCCAAAAGATTACAAGATAATGCGCCAATCGATGCCGCGGCTCGATTTGCCTGCAAAGGTCGATGGCAGCGCGCAATATGGCATCGATTTCAAGGTCCCCGACATGCGCGTTGCGACAATTATGGCCGCGCCGGTGCGCGGCGGAAAGCTGACGTCGCTCGATCCTGCACCGGCAATGGCGGTGAAGGGTGTCGAAAAGGTCATCAAGCTCGACAATGCCGTTGCCGTGGTCGCCAAAGGCTATTGGCCTGCGCTCAACGGATTGCGTTCTTTGTCGCCGCAGTTCAGCGACGGCGGCAATGCCGGCTTCTCGACCGCTTCCATCTTCAAGGCCTATGACGACCTGATCGCCAAAGGCGAACCTGTTGGTGAAGCAGGCGAAGGCGATGTCCAGGCAGCACTTGGCGCCAACCCGATCCAGGCGAAGTATCAGGTGCCTTTCCTCCACCATGCAATGATGGAACCTTTTGCGCTGACCGCGCATCACAAGGATGGAAAGCTCGACATCTGGGGCGGGATGCAGGATCCGCTCGCCACGAAAATGCTTGCGGTTGAGGTGTCTGGGCTTGATGCCGACAATGTCACTTTCCACCCGATGCTGATCGGCGGCAGTTTTGGCCGACGCCTTCCCATGTATATGGAAATCGTCGAGCAGGTGACCCAACTGGCGATGCAATTGCCCTATCCGGTAAAGCTGATCTGGAGCCGCGAAGAAGAGGTACAGCAAGGTGCCTATCGCCCGCAAAGTGCGGCAATCCTGAAGGGCGCAATTGGCAACGATAGCAAGATCGCCGCCTATCTCAACGACTATGCGCAAACCGAAAGCGCAGAGAGCGAGACGACCTTCATCTACGACCTGCCGGTCGTGGCACGGCGGCATTATGAATATGCGTCGAACCAGCAGAGTGGCGCTTGGCGCTCAGTCAATTCGACGCAGCAAGGCTTTTATAACGAAAGCTTCATGGACGAACTGGCGCATGCTGCGAAGGCTGACCCGGTCGAATTCCGCCGCCGGCACCTGAAGCCGGGTTCACGCCACCTCAACGTGCTCGATGAAGTCGCAAAACGCAGCGGCTGGGGCACGCCAACGCCTGAAGGAGTTGCGCGTGGTGTCGCGATTGTCGAAAGCTTCAAGACGATCGTCGCGCACGTTATCGAAGCGTCGATCAAGGAAGACGGCAGCCCCAAGGTGCTCAAGGTGACAACCGTTGTCGACGCAGGCAGCATCGTCAATCCCGATGGCGCGGCGGCACAGATCGAAGGCGGGACGATCATGGGCCTGTCCTCGGCGATTGGTGAGGCGATCACGCTAGACAAGGGCGCGGTGCAGCAAAGCAACCTCACCGATTATCCGATCCTGAAGCTGGCCGATGCTCCCCCGGTGCACGACATCCATTTCATCGAAAGCGGCGCACCTATGGGCGGAATTGGTGAACCGGGCGTTCCCCCGGCCGCCCCGGCTTTGGCCAATGCGCTATTTGCCCTGACAGGCAAGCGCATCAGGTCGCTGCCGCTTTTGACGCAGGCGAAGGTTTGAGCGCACTGCCCGGCACGGCATTGAACAGCTGGTCCGCAATCGTCCTTGCAGCTGGTGGCAGCAGCCGCTTTGGCGCGCACAAGCTGTTGGCAGATCTGGCCGGAGGGCCGGTGATCAGGCGAACCGTGGCCGGCATATGTGCCGCTGGATTCTACGAAACCATAGTCGTCGTCGGTGCAGAACAAAGCGCCGTTGCCGCCTCACTCCAGGGGTTGGCTTGCAAAGTGGTCAAGGCCTCAAACTGGTCCGATGGCATGTCCGCGTCGATCCGTGTCGGCATCGAAGCCTTGCGCCACGATGCAGACGGCATTTTCCTTTTCCTGGGCGACATGCCGCTGGTGCCGGTTGCACTATGCAAAGAGCTGCGTCGATTAGCGGAACAATCGAGCTACGCTGCCCGCCCACTCCACGGCGATTTGCTCGGGCATCCGGTTGCTTTTGCGCGTTCTGCCGTACCAGATCTCACCCGATTGACCGGCGATACGGGTGCGGGATCGCTCCTCCGGCGATCGGGCGCAAAAATCGCCTATCTGCCAACCAATGATGAAGGCGCGATACTCGACGTTGATACGCCTTCCGATCTCGCTCGCGCCGAGCGGCTGTGGAAATCGCGTTTCACTTCAGACATGATGGACAATGCGATGTCGCGCGGCGATTTGCCAAAGCCGTGAAGCCCTATCGGCGCACACAACCTTCCAATGTCATTCTCGCTGACGCCCAATTGCTGCAATCGTTCGATCCGCCCTTGCAGTCGGCTGCGCGCTCCGATCGCTCCCACATAAAAGGCATCTGAGGAAAGCGAGGCCGCCAGCAAAGTCTCATCGCTTTCCCGGTCATGCGTAACCACGGCAATCGCAGTCCAGCGATCCAGCGGCAGGTTTTCGGCTGTGGCCGAACGCAGATACTCGATACCGGCAATCGGAGATTCTGCGGGTCCGCCCGGGTCAACCAACACAGTTTCGATTTCGAGATGTACGGCAAGCGCCGCAAGCGCAAAGGCCGTCGCATCGCTGCCGATGACGACCAGCCTTAATGGCGGCTCGATATAGGCTGAGAAGTTGATGCCATCCCATGGCTGTGTCGGCACCCCAGAAACATCGGAAAAGCTTGCTTTACGGGTTTCCCCGTTGCTCTGCCATGATACTGGTTTCCGCTCGCGATACCCCGACAGCAGTGTGCAAATTGCAGGATCGTCGATGTTCGCAGGCTCCACCAAGACCGAAATGCCTGCACCGCAAGCCAGCTTTATATCAAACCAGGGGCTACCCTCGCCATAACGCAACAGCCGATGCGTGTTGGTGGCGATGACTTCGCGCCCATGGCGAGCAATATCGTCCTCGACGCAGCCACCGGACAGGAATCCCCAATGTTGCTGCTGTGTAATCAGCATCTGCGCGCCTATTTCACGCGGCGAAGGGCCATCGGTCGCAACCAGGGTGGCGATGGCAAAGCGATTGAGGCCGTTTGCCTGCCCAAGCAATAGCGTACGGATATCGTCAGCAATGTCTTCAGCGCGGTAATGTGTCAAAGCTTGCTTTTCCGGTATCCCAGGCAGGATGCGTTGTTTACGACAAACGGGAGTGCTGTCCAGCCGTCAGATTTGAGGCGCCAGATGCAGGGCAGCCGAGCGGCCGCATTTTCCCGTGAACAGCGCTGCATACCTCCGCCTGATGCCTCTTTCGTAATGAAGCATCAGGCATTGGCAATAATCAGTACCCAAGCGGAAGCTTAGAAGCGGAACAGCAATTGCACCCCGCCGCCAAGATCGGGGCTGCCATCGGCAAAACCGGTATATCCATAGCCTTGCAGACGCAGTTTTTCGTTGAGCTTGTAGGTTAGGGAGGCGGTCGCCTCGCTTACATCTGGAGATGTTAGCGTTGCGCCTTCGCGCCAGTCATAATCGAGGCCGATGGTTAGGTCATTGGCGCCGAAATAAATGCCGCCGCCGGCCAGCCAAACGTCACGCAAGGCGAGGATATCGCTTTTGCCATTGAAACGTCGGCCGCCATAGGCAGCGATGCTGACATCGCCAAAGCTGTGCAACAATTCGCCCTGCGCGGTGAAATCGGTGCTGCCGGTGCCGAGGAATTTGGATTCCGAGGCCGTTGGCAGCTTCGCCTTGCCGACAAAATCAAACCAGGTCGTTTCGGCAATCGGCAGCGAATAACCAGCCGTCAGCCAGAGGTCACCAAGGCCGCTGCGCGAAGTGGTCGCGCCTCCTGGGGTCGACGTGCCGCCACCTTCACCGGGGATGACACCCGAAGGCCCTTCAGCATGCACATAGGAAATCGCCGCTTTCACATAAAAGCGATCAGCCTGATATTTGATGCCGACTGGAACCGACAGGTAATCGGTATCCTCAACATCGCCATAATCACCCGATGAATAATCGATGCCGGTGTTGATCTGGATATAGGGATCCTCGGCCTGTGCCGGGGTTACGATTAGCATTGTTGCAGCGAGTGCGATTGCCGAAGCGGCTGTTGCTGGATTTTTCATGATATTCCCCCTGAATGTCCTGATGGGATGTAAACAGTCGTGCGCCCCGGTTTTGAGGACGCACGACATGAACTTTGGTGCGAAATCCGATTAGTTCGGACGCCCGGGCCTATCCGGCTTTTCCGGCTTTTCGGGCTTCTCCGGTTTCTCGGGCTTTTCCGGCTTCTCTGGTTTTTCAGGCTTTTCCGGTTTCTCAGGCTTTTCACCCTTTTCCGGGCGATCTGCGCGTTCGTGGGTTACCACAGCGCGGCTGCCATCTTCCTTGGTGATCGTGTGCACATTGCCCGAAGGCGTAGTGACAGTCTGCACCGTTCCGGTTTTCACCGTTTCGAGGACAGGCGTTCCATCTTCGTTGAACAGAGGTTCGCCATTCTCATCGACGGCCTGTCGTTCTTCGGTAATGTCCTCTCGTGTGACGACTGCACCCGGCTTGGTTTCGGGCTCATCAGGCACCCCGGTATCCTGCGCCTGACCAGCGGCAAAGGCCGCAAAGGCGAGCATGGTTGCGCTACCCGTCAAAATTATCTTTTTCATATTGATATCCTCTTGCTTGGGAACGCGTTTTCGGTCGCGTACACAACCTTAACCGCAGCTTTCATCGCATCATTAACGCGACGGTCGGACGATGAACTGCGACGAGTTGTTACATTATGTGACATTTGCTGATTAAGCAAATTGCATCGCCGCGTTGCGATAATTTTTCCTTTGGGGCTTCACGAATCCCTTCGGCTTCGCCAAGGCTTAATCACTCGCTTAAACCAGCAGCTATGGAGAGACTTGCGATGGGAATGCTTGAAGGCAAGGTCGTGGCCGTAACGGGCGCAGGGCGCGGGGTTGGCCGAGAAATCGCCCTGCTTTGCGCCAAACATGGTGCGGCGGTGGTGATCAACGATCCCGGTGTCGGCGGCGGCGGTGAAGGCGGCGATGCAGGGCCAGCGCAGGAAACCGCAAACGACATCATCGCGGCTGGTGGCAAGGCCATCGCCAATCTTGCCAGTGTGGCCGATCCTGCTGGCGCAACATCCATCATCGAAGACGCGGTGAAGAATTTCGGCCGCATCGATGCAGTCGTCAACAATGCCGGTATCCTTCGCGACACCATCTGGCACAAGATGAGCCATGAGGATTGGCGCGCGGTAATCGACGTGCATCTCAATGGCAGCTTCAACGTCTCCAAAGCAGCGACGCCCTATTTCCGTGAACAGCAATCGGGCAGTTTCATCCATTTCACGTCGACCAGCGGCCTGATCGGCAATATCGGGCAGGCCAATTACTCGGCGGCCAAGCTAGGTATAGTTGGCCTGTCACAATCGATCGCGCTCGATATGGCCCGCGTCGGAGTGCGCTCGAATTGCATCGCCCCCTTTGCCTGGAGCCGGATGACCGCCTCGATCCCGGCCGAAACGCCCGAGCAAAAGGAACGTGTCGAGCGGTTGAAGACGATGAGCGCGGACAAGATTGCGCCTTTGGTCGTCTACCTTGCCTCGGACGCATCGAAGGATGTGTCGAACCAGATATTCTCTGTGCGAAAGAACGAGATCGTGCTCTACAACAAGCCACGCCCCATCCGGTCGATGACCAAAGTGGAAGGCTGGACGCCGGAGAGCATCGCCGATGAACTGATACCTGCTTTCAAGGCCAGTTTCGCCCGTGCCGATGAAGTTTCGGCGCATGTATTCCCTTACGACCCCATCTGAGGAGCAAGTGATGAGCAACCCCGGCCAAGGTAATCCAGGGATGGATCCAGAAATTTTCGAACAGTTTATCGACCAGCTTCGCCGTTATGTGCGCGAACGGCTGATCCCCGCTGAAGAAGATGTGATCGCCAACGATGCGATCCCCGACGATATCCTTGCAGAAATGCGGGAAATGGGGCTGTTCGGCATCACCATCCCTGAGGAATTTGGCGGCGCCGGGATGAATATCAGCCAGTATATCGAAACGGTGAAGCAGCTCGCGTATGCGGCCCCGGCCTATCGCTCGACCATGTCGATCAATGTCGGGATGACGGGAAGTGCGATCAAGAATTTCGGCACGGCGGAGCAGAAAGCCCATTGGCTGCCACGCATCGCGAGCGGAGAGATTGCCTGTTTCGGCCTCACCGAGCCCGGAAGCGGATCCGACAGCGCGGCGATGCAGACCTTCGCCGCCCGTGATGGCAATGGCTATGTCTTGAACGGCACGAAGCGCTACATCACCAACAGCCCTCACGCCAAAATCGGCCTGATCATGGCGCGCACCTCAAAAGAGGCACTGCCCAAAAACGCCCATGTCTCCTGCTTCATCATCGACATGGACAGCCCCGGGATCAGTGTCGGCAAACCCGACAAGAAGATGGGCCAGGCCGGCGCGCATATTGCCGATATCATCATGGAGGATGTCAAAATCCCCGGTGATGCACTGGTCGGTGGCGAAGAAGGCCGCGGTTTCCAGATCGCGATGCAAAGCCTCGACAATGGTCGCCTATCGGTGGCAGCAATGGGCGTCGGCATGGGCCGCCGCATCCTCGACACCGCAATCCGCTACGCAACCGAGCGCAAGGCCTTTGGCGAGCCAATCGCCAATTTCCAGCTCATCCAGGCGATGCTGGCCGATAGCGAGGCTGAGCTATACGCCGCCGAGTGTATGATCGCCGATGCTTGTGCACGCGCTGATCGCGGCGAAGTGATCCTGCGCAAGGCCGCAGCTGCCAAGCTGTTTGCAACCGAAACCTGTGGCCGCGTCGCCGATCGCTGTGTGCAAATCTATGGCGGTGCCGGCTATCTGGCCGAATATCCTGCCGAGCGTTTCTTCCGCGATGCCCGCATCTTGCGCATCTACGAAGGCACCAGCCAGATCATGCAGTTGCAGATCGCCAAGCACCTGCTGCGCGAGTTCGAACGCGAAGGCGCGGTCTGGTAATCACGACCGATGTATAATCTCCTCAACGGCCTGTCGGTAATCGAAGCGTCGAGCTTCGTCGCCTCCCCCACCGCTGGATTATATCTGGCGCAGATGGGGGCAGAGGTCATCCGCGTCGACCAGATTGGTGGCGGACCGGATTTCCGCCGCTGGCCTGTGACCAAGGGGAATGACTCGCTCTATTGGGAAAACCTGAACCGCGCGAAGAAATCGGTCGCGCTCGATCTGGGTTCGCCGCAAGGGCGCGAGTTGCTGCAGGAACTGGTGCGCAAGACGGGGCAGTTCGTCACCAATTTCCCGGCAGAAGGCTTCCTATCGCACGCCAAATTGGCCGAGGGCCGCGCCGACCTGGTTACCGTGCGCGTCATGGGCTGGGCCGATGGCTCGCCCGCGCTGGATTATACAGTGAACAATTCGGTCGGTTATCCGATGATGACCGGGGCCGGACCGGATCCGGTCAACCATGTGCTTCCCGCGTGGGATTTGCTAACCGGGGCCTATGCCGCCTTTGCGATGCTTGCAGGCATCCAGAAGCGCGCGCAGACCGGCGAAGGCCTTGAGGTGCGCATACCGCTTTCGGACGTCGCCATTGGTACCGTCGCCAATCTGGGCGGCATTGCCGAGGTGCTCTACACGGGCGCTAACCGGCCCCGGCTTGGAAACGCCGTTTATGGCCTGTTCGGGCGCGATTTTGTGACCGCCGACAGCGTGCGCACGATGATCGTTGTCGTCACGCCCCGGCAATGGGCCAATCTTGTCGCCGCGCTCAAACTGGAAAGTGCCATTGGGGCGATCGAGGCCGAGCGCGGAGTGAGTTTTGCAAAGGATGATGGCCTGCGGTTCAACCATCGCGACGCGCTTTATCCGCTGTTCGAAGCCGCGATTGGTGCGCGCACGCATGCCGATCTTGCAGCTGCCTTCGACGCTGGCGGGATTGTTCATTCGGCCTATCGTACCATGCTCGACGCTGCCAACGACCCTGCTCTGGTGGCAAATAACCCTATGTTCGGGACGGCCGAGAACCCATCGGGCTTTAACTATCCGGCAGCAGGCAGTTTTGCGACCGTGCCGCAGCTTGATCGCCAAGCCCCGCAACCCGCACCACGCAACGGCGCAAACAGCGAAGAGATACTCGCCGAACGGCTTGGCCTGTCTTCGGGTGCAATCGCTGCCCTGATCGATGCCGGAACCGTGGGGCAGGAATGAACGACGCGCTGACCTTCGCCGAAAGCTATGCCGCAGCCGCGCGGGCAGTGGTGCAGGAAAGGGTCGCCGCTACCTCTCTCGATGCCGAGCAGCATATCGCCCATGGCTATGCTTGGATCGAAACCAGCGTCGAGGCATTGCGCGCATTGCAGACATGGGGGGCGCGGCAGATCGGTGAAGCGGAAAAGCTGGTTGTTGCCATCGGCACCGGCGAAACGCTTGCGCAACTGGCAGGCGGGCTGCCCATGGGCCAGAACGAATTCATCCGCCCCGGCGATTTCGGGCTCGACAGCCATGTCGCGGCGCTGCTTGCGGCGGCACAGGGCAACAACGCAGCCAACCGGGCGCGGCTGGTCGAACTGCTGGCAGAGGGCGCGACCATATCCGACCGGTTCGACGATGAACTGCTCGATACCATCCGCGATCAGTACCGCCGCTTTACCGATGACCGTATCCTGCCGCAGGCGCATGGCTGGCACCTCGCCAACGCGCTGATCCCCGAAGACATCATTGCCGAGATGGCCGATCTGGGAACCTTTGGCGTCTGTATAGCCGAGGAATTTGGCGGTCTAGGCCTTGGGAAACTGGTGATGTGTGTCGTCACCGAGGAGCTATCGCGCGGCTGGATCGGCACCGGCTCGCTCGGCACGCGCAGCGAGATTGCCGGCGAACTCATCATGATGGGCGGCACCGAGGCGCAGAAACAACATTGGCTGCCGCGCATCGCATCGGGCGAGATATTGCCGACGGCGGTGTTCACTGAACCGGACACCGGATCCGACATGGCCAACTTGCAAAGCCGTGCAACGCGAACCGCAGATGGCTGGGAAATCAACGGCGCCAAGAACTGGATTACCCATGCCGCGCGCACCGACCTGATGACGATGATGGTGCGGACGTTGCCCGACGTGAAGGGCTATGCCGGGCTGTCGATGCTGCTGGTGCCCAAACCGCGCGGAACCGAAGCGAACCCCTTCCCTGCCGAAGGAATGACCGGCAGCGAGATCGAAGTACTCGGCTATCGCGGGATGCGCGAATATGCCTTGCAGTTCGATGGCATGAAGGCCCCTGCTGACGCGCTTCTTGGCGGAGAGGAAGGCCAGGGGTTCAAGCAATTGATGCGCACCTTTGAAGGCGCACGCATCCAGACCGCAGCCCGCGCGGTGGGTGTTGCCAGGCGCGCCATCGAGCTGGCGTTCCAATATGCGCTTGATCGCAAGCAGTTCGGCCAATCCATCATCCGCTTCCCGCGCGTCGCGGACAAGCTGGCGATGATGGTGACCGATATGGTGATGGCGCGCGAGCTGACATATTTTGCCGCCCGCGCCAAGGATAGCGGCAAGCGCTGCGATATTGAGGCGGGCATGGCCAAGCTGCATGCCGCACGCGTTGCATGGGCCAATGCCGATGCCGGGCTGCAGATCCATGGCGGCAATGGTTATGCGATGGAATATGAAATCAGCCGGGTGCTGTGCGATGCCCGCATCCTCAACATTTTTGAAGGCGCAGCCGAAATCCAGGCGCAGGTCATTGCGCGCGGCAAGCTGCAAGACCGCAATTAGCAAAGGAAGATAAACATGACACTCCGTCGCGCTGCTATCGTTGCCCCCATCCGTACTGCCGTCGGAAAATTCGGCGGGTCGCTATCCTCGATGACTGCAGGTCAGTTGGGAGCTGTGATACTCAAGGCTCTGATGGAGCGTACAAAAATTGATCCGTCTCGTGTCAATGATGTTATCTTCGCCCAAGGCTATGGCAATGGCGAGGCGCCATGCATTTCGCACTGGTCGTGGCTGTTGGCAGGCCTTCCCGAAGAGGTGCCGGGTTACCAGCTTGACCGTCGCTGCGGCTCTGGACTGCAGGCAATCGTCAACGCGGCAATGATGGTGCAGACCGGCGTTTCGGATGTGGTGGTTGCGGGCGGCTGCGAGAGCATGTCCAATGTTGAACATTACACCACCGATATCCGCAAGGGCGTCCGCGCCGGAAACCTGACCCTCCATGATCGCCTCACCCGAGGCCGCGTGATGAGCCAACCGATCGAACGCTATGGCGTGATCAGCGGGATGATCGAGACGGCCGAAAATCTTGCCAAGGATTGGAATATCAGCCGCGAAGCTTGCGATGCCTATGCCGCGCGCAGCCACCAGCGGGCGACCGCCGCCTGGGCCAATGGCCTGTTTGCCGACGAACTGGTTCCGGTCGAAATCCCTCAGAAAAAGGGCGACCCGATCATCTTCAACCATGACGAGGGCTATCGCGCCGATGCCAGTGTCGAAACGCTCGGCGCGCTTCGTGCAATCGAAGGCGGCGTCGTGACTGCGGGCAATGCCAGCCAGCAGAATGATGCTGCGGCTGCCTGTCTGGTGGTAGCCGAAGACAAGCTTGAGGAACTCGGACTCGAACCCATCGCCTATTTCCACAGCTGGGCCGCTGCGGGCTGCGATCCCAGCCGCATGGGTTATGGCCCCGTCCCCGCGACCGAACGGCTGTTCGCGCGCAACGCCCTGTCGTGGAACGACATCGACCTCATCGAACTCAACGAAGCCTTCGCACCGCAGGTACTCGCCTGCCTCAAAGGCTGGGGCTGGTCAGATGATGACAGCCGCCACGAAATGCTCAATGTCAATGGATCGGGCATATCGCTCGGCCACCCCATCGGCGCGACCGGCGGGCGCATCCTTGCGAACCTGACCCGCGAAATGCAGCGCCGCGATGTACGTTATGGCCTTGAAACCATGTGCATCGGCGGCGGCCAGGGCATCGCTGCAGTCTTCGAAAAGGCATAAGCGCGATGCAGGATTATACCGCCATCCGCGAAGAGGTCGCCAAGCTTTGCACGCAATATCCCGGCGAATATTGGCGCGCAAAGGATAAAGCACGCGAATATCCGTCCGAATTCGTCGCAGCGCTTGGCGAGGCCGGCTATCTCGCCGCGCTGATCCCCGAAGAATATGGCGGCGCCGGACTTCCCCTGTCGGCAGCGGCGGCAATCCTTGAGGAAATCCAGAAACAGGGCTGCAATGGCGGCGCCGTGCACGCGCAAATGTACATCATGGGCACCGTCTTGCGCCACGGCAGCGAGGAACAGAAGCAACGCTATTTGCCCAAAATCGCCACGGGCGAACTCCGCCTGCAGGCCTTTGGTGTCACCGAGCCGACAAGCGGCACCGACACGTTGAGCCTGAAGACCGTCGCCAAGCGCCAGGGCGATAAATATATCGTCAACGGCCAGAAAATCTGGACAAGCCGCGCCGAGCATAGCGACCTGATGCTGCTCCTCGCCCGCACCACCCCGCGTGAGGAAGCCGCAAGCCGCACCGAGGGGCTTTCGGTTTTCCTTGTCGATATGAAGGAAGCGCTGGCTGCGGGCACGCTTACCATCAATCCCATCGACACGATGATGAACCATGCGACCACAGCCGTGTTCTTCGACAATATGGAGGTGCCCGCCGCCAATTTAATTGGCGAAGAGGGCAAGGGCTTTCGCTATATCTTGTCAGGCATGAACGCCGAGCGCTTGCTGATAGCGGCGGAGTGCATCGGCGATGCCAAATGGTTCATCGAAAAAGCGACCGCCTATGCCAAGGAACGCGTGCTGTTTGGGCGACCGATCGGCCAGAACCAGGGTGTGCAATTCCCTATCGCGCGCGCCTATGCGCAGATGCGCGCTGCCGACCTGCTGGTGCAGGAAGGTATTCGAAAGTACGAGGCAGGCGAGAATTGCGGCGAGGAGGCCAATATGGCCAAGATGCTCGCCGCCGAAGCAAGTTGGGCAGCGGGCGAGGCCTGTGTGCAGACGCATGGCGGATTCGGCTTTGCCGCCGAATATGATGTCGAACGCAAGTTTCGCGAAACCCGGCTCTATCAGGTCGCACCCATCAGCACGAACATGATCCTGTCCTTTGTTGCCGAGCATGTCCTTGGCCTGCCGAGGAGTTACTGATGGGCGCGTGGGATGGATGGATTGGCCGCCAGATGGTGCAGCAGGATCGGCTAACCCCTGCCCTGCTGCAACGCTTCCGCTCGACAATCGACAGCGATGAACGCGGTGATATTGCGCCTCAAGCGATCCACTGGGTGCTTTGCACGCCGGAAGCGATCACCGCGCAACTGGGCATAGACGGCCATCCGCAGCGCAGCGACAGCCCGGACAGCTTCTTCCCGCCCGTCCCCCACCCACGCCGTATGTGGGCGTCAAGCAAGGTCGAGTTCATCGCCCCGATCCCGGTTCATGCCGAAATAGAGCGCATCTCGACCATCGCGTCGATCAATGAAAAGTCAGGCAGCACCGGCAGCCTCGTCTTTGTCGATGTAGCGCATGAAACCAAAGCCAATGGCGAATTGGCAATCAAGGAACGGCAAACGCTGGTCTATCGCGAAGCCAATACCGCAAAGCCGGCACCAGCGTCTGAACCTGTCGCCATCGATTTCGGCCAATGGGATTTCCACCGCACTTTGGTGCCTAATGAGGCGTTGTTGTTCCGATTTTCGGCAATCACCTTCAACACGCACCGTATCCATTATGATGCGCCCTACGCGATCAACGAAGAGGGTTATCGCGGATTGGTCGTGCATGGCCCGCTGACATCATCGCTGCTCCTCGACCTCGCGGCCCGCCAATTTGGCGCAAATGCAGTCAAGCAATTCGCGTTCCGCGCCCAAAGCCCCGCTTTTGCAGGCGAACCGCTCCATCTGGTCGGGCGGCGCGAAGGCGATGCGCTCGTTTTGGCGGCACTCAATCTGGCGGGGCAAACCGTCGTCGCAGCGGAAGGAAGCTTATGACCGACTTGGTAACCCGCGAGGACCGTGATGGCATCGCCATCCTGTCTTTGAACCGCCCTGACAAACGCAATGCACTCAACATAGCGCTGTGGGTTGAACTGGAAGCGCACATAAATGCGATCGGTGCAGCCGGTGAGGCTATCGGTGCCGTTATCCTGCGCGCCAACGGGCCGACATTCTGCGCGGGCAATGACCTGAAGGAGCGCGGCGTCGAACTGCCACGTCCCAATTTCCAGGCTTCGATCGTGACTGCGCTTGCCACCCTGCCCCAGCCCGTAATCGTCGCGGTACAGGGCGGCTGCTACACTGGCGGGCTTGAACTCGCGCTGGCGGGTGACATCATACTGGCGAGCGAAAATGCTGTCTTTGCCGACACGCATGGCAAATTTGCGCTGGTTCCCATCTGGGGGATGAGCCAGCGCCTTCCCCGCCGTGTCGGCCAATGGAAAGCACGCGAGATGAGCTTCACCGGACTTCCGGTTTCAGGCGCAGAGGCAGCGCGCATCGGCCTTGCCAACCATGTCGTGCCCGACCCCGAACTCGATGCCAAAGCATATGAGCTCGCCGCTGCCATCGCCGCGCAAAGCCGCCACAGCGTCTTTGCCTATAAACGGCTCTATCAGGAACAGGCTGACCTGCCGCTCAATGCCGGCCTAGCCCACGAAGTGTTCAACAGCGTGGGCGTAGGGCCGGATTTCCTTGAGCGGGTGAGCGGCCAGTTCGGTAAGTGATCCGGCTTACGGCCGAATCAGATATTTCTCGCCCGTTTTCTTGGCGTTGTAAGCCTGCATCGTCGCGACATCGACGGCCTGCTCCAGGCTGACTTCATGGCTGTAATGGCTCTTGAAGGTCGTGGTCAGTTCAGCCGCAACGCGGGCACGCATCCGGCCGACGATTTCGGGGCCGGCTTTCGCCATGAACGGTGTGAGCAGCCAGCCGCTCAGGCTCCAAGTCAGGCCGAAATTGCGGTTGAGGATGGTTGGGCCCACATCGAGCGCGCCATAGATATAGACCTGCTTCATCTGGTCTGACCCATAGCGGCTATAGGTAGACATGCGGCGTACCGCAGCAGCCTCCATCGCGCCCAATATCTGGCCGGAAAGCTTGCCGCCGCCAATCGGATCAAAGCCAAGGAACGCCTCGGTTTCGGCGATAGCTGCGGTCAATTTTTCGACAAAATCATCATCGTTGGAATTGAGCACGATTTCCGCACCGATGCCCTTCAGAAGGTCAACCTGCGCCTGGCTGCGCACGATATTGATGAGGGGAATGCCATCGGCCTTGCAGATCTTGACCAGCATCTGGCCAAGGTTTGAAGCTGCGGCAGCATGGACGATTGCCTTATAGCCCTCAAGCTTCATGGTTTCCACAAAACCGAGCGAAGTCAGCGGGTTGACGAAGCATGATGCGCCATCTTCGGGTGCTGTTCCATCGGGAAGCGGCATGCACATTTGCGCGGCAAGGCAGCGATATTGGGCATATATCTCGCCACCGATCAGTGCGACAGTCTTGCCCATTAGCGCCTGCGCTTCGGACGCTGCACCGGCGGCAACGACAACACCGCAGCCTTCATTGCCGATTGGCAAGGCTTGCCCGATGCGGCCTGCCATGAAGCGCATTCCCGCTTCGGGCACGTTCATCGCAATGCCGGGAAGGCCGGCACGCTCGATCGCACGCGCACTGGTCACATCGGCTGCACCGACCATCAGGCCCAAATCCGACGGGTTGATCGGGGTGGCCTGCACCTTCACCACCACTTCATGGTCCTTCGGCGTAGGCATGGGTAAGTCGGCCAGATAAAGCTCCAACACCCCTTCCGGCTTAACTTCGGTCAGCATGGTGCGATTGGTTGCGGGCAGGTCAGACATGTTTCTCTCCTCTTGCGCGTCCCGGATTCGGTTCGCGTTTGAAACTGGGTTAGCCCAACCCAGCGCCCGCTTCAACGACGCACTTTCCGATTAAAATCAGCCGGCTTTGACCGCGAGAACCGCAGCAATCAGCGTTAACCCCATGGCGAATACGCTTAGGCCCGTCCAGGGAACGAAGCCCACATGATCAAGGCGGTCACGCTTTTGCCGCCTTCGGTCTGCCAGCACGAAAAGCACCGATGCGATTGCAGACAGCACCGCGATCACGCCCCACATGTGGAAATTCCAGTTTTCCGACAACCAGTCTAACATCGCCGCCAAATGGCCAAGCCCGCCCGCCATTGCAAGGGGCTAGACGCAGGCCATTATCTGCCTATGCACGCGAAGCATGGCGGCGAAGTTTTCCGATACCGAGACATCCCCACGACCGGTGCTCGGCATCCTGTTGCGGCTAGCCGCAATGGCCATACTCAGCCTGATGTTTGCGTTGGTGAAACTGGCGGGTGAGCGTGGAATTCATCTCACTGAAAGTCTGTTCTATCGCCAATTGGCGGGCCTGCCGGTGGCCATTGCGTGGTTATGGTGGACGGGTGCCTTGGCATCGATCCGTACAACGCGACCCTTGCAGCACGGGATAAGAATGATTTTGGGTGCCTCCGCAATGGCGCTCAATTTCTCCGCCATGCTTTTGCTACCCATGGCCGAAGCCACGACCTTTGGTTTCGCAGCGCAGATATTCGCAACGATTCTGGCAGCATTGCTGTTGGGCGAACCAACGGGGCGCTATCGCTGGGGCGCTGTGGCACTGGGATTTGTAGGCGTTTTGATTGCGCTGCAACCTGGCGGAGAGGCCATTCCGCCGCAGGGCGCAGCGGTCGCGCTGGTGGGTGCGCTCGTGACAGCCGGCGTCATCATCCAGCTGCGCCGGATGGCGCAAACAGAGCCTGCCGGCGCGATTGTCTTCTGGTTCAGCCTGACTTCGCTGGTACCGTTGGGAATTGCAGTTCTGCTTTTCGGGAAAAACCATGACGCCGAAAGTTGGGCCATATTGGCTGGATTGAGCCTTGCCGGGGCTGTCGCGCAAATCCTGCTCACAGCTTCGCTTCGCCACGCTTCGGTCGCTGCAATCATGACGATGGATTACAGCGCCCTGCTCTGGTCTGCATTCATGGGCTATGCCGTATTTGGTGAGATACCGAGCTATTCAATATGGTTAGGTGCGCCATTGATCATAGGCGCCGGCCTCATCATTGCATGGCGCGAACAATATCTGGCGCGCAAGCGGGCTATGGAAGCGGCGGAATATCCCTTCGGTTGAGGTGGACCGGGATTTGCGCCCGCACTTCGGTAACGCGCGAGAGATCGAGGTCGGCAAAGCCCACCCCCTCGCTTTCGCCCATATCGAGCAGAACTGTTCCCCACGGATCAACGACGAGCGAATGGCCATAGGTTTCGCGGCCGTCCTCATGCTTTCCGCACTGTGCGGCGGCAATCACGAAGGCAGCGGATTCAATCGCCCGCGCGCGCAGCAGAACATGCCAATGTGCCTTACCGGTGGGAACGGTAAATGCAGCTGGAACTGCAAACACGGTCGCGCCCGCTTGTGCCAACCGGCTGTAAAGATCAGGAAAGCGCATATCATAGCAAATGGTCAGCCCCATTTTACCAAGCGGCGTGTCAGCCAGTACAGGACCGTCGCCACCCTTATAAGCCGATGATTCGCGCCACGATTCGCCGGTGGAGAGGTCGACATCAAACAAGTGCATCTTGTCATATCTGGCAACGATGTGACCGCTATCATCAATGAGCAGCGATCGGTTGGCCCGTCGCCCGTCCGCTGATTCCAAAGGTAGCGAACCGCAATGAACCCAGATCTGCTTGTCCTTTGCCGCCTGACAGAGCAGCTTCACAGCCGCACTCGACTCTTCCGCGACGATGCTTTTTGCCGAACGAACTCGATCGCGATCTATCAGAACCGACATTTCAGGCGCAAAATATATCGACGCTCCACCAGCTTTGGCCTCAGCGATTGCCGCCAACATCGCAGTACAATTGCGCTCGACATCGATCCCGCTGTTCATTTGGTGGATCGCAATTCGCATATTCAGCAACTCCTGATCGGCTCGTCGCCGGTTTAAGTCAGCTTATCCCAACTATTCGAATGACGGTAATACGGATGCAACAATTAGTTGGATTTCGACTTGGCAGACGTCGCGGAGTTGCTGTGTCACTTGTGCAACACTCATTCAAGTCATGCAGAGAAAATGAATTTTTTCAAATTGATTGCCGATTCCCGGGTTGCGCGAAAACAGAGTTTGTGCCAGTAGGGTCGCGGTGTGTTTAAAACCACATTCAAAAAGGAGCCAAAAAATGCGTTTCGGTAAAGTTTCGCTCGCTGCAGTGGCTGCTGTTGCTCTCGCCGGTGCCCCGGTGGTTGCTCAGGCTGCTGCTCCTGCCAAGCCGGTCGCTGCAAAGGTGCAGCGCGCTGGTGCCGCTAAGGAAGAAAGCAAGCTCGGCGGTGGTAGCGGCGTTATCGTCGCCGTCCTCGCTGCTGCTGCAGTTATTGCAGGCATCGTCATTGCCGCTGGCAACGACGACGACGCTCCGACCAGCCCCTGAGCTCGGTCTGAGATTGAAAGGAAAGGCGGCCTAGAGCCGCCTTTTTTTTAACTTTTGCAGACGTAATTCTCGATTTTCTGAGGGAATCCGGACGTAGATGTTAACCAAAGAATCATCGTCTGCCGCTATCGGAATCGCATGACCAAGCAGCTCAAAGTTCTCGTCACCGGTGGTGCAGGCTATATCGGTAGCCACGCCGTCCTCGCCCTCAAGGATGCCGGCCACCAGCCGGTGGTGATCGATAATCTTGTCACCGGATTTCGCTGGGCGGTGCCTGATGATGTACCCTTTGTTGAGGGCAATATTGCCGACGAGGAACTGGTTGCATCGACGCTGCGCGCACATGCCATCGACGCCATCATGCATTTTGCGGGTTCGATCATCGTCCCCGAATCGGTCGAGAACCCACTCAAATATTATCGTAATAATACCGCCGCGAGTCGCAGCCTGATCGATTCGGCTGTGCAGGCGGGGATCAGGCATTTCATCTTTTCATCGACCGCCGCAACCTATGGCATCCCCGAATCGAGCCCGGTCCGCGAAGACATGCCCAAATTGCCCATCAATCCCTATGGCATGTCGAAATTGATGACAGAATACATGCTGCGCGATGTCGCAGCTGCGCACGATTTCAACTATTGCGCGCTCCGCTATTTCAATGTCGCAGGCGCAGATCCGCAGGCGCGCACCGGCCAATCAACCGCCGGCGCAACGCATTTGATCAAGGTCGCGGTCGAAGCAGCCCTCGGCAAACGGGATTCGGTCGCCGTGTTCGGTACCGACTATGCCACGCCCGATGGCACAGGCGTTCGCGACTATATCCATGTCAGCGACCTCGCAGCAGCTCATGTCATCGCGCTCGAGGCATTGGTTGCCGATCCCGGCACCAGCCACACACTCAACTGCGGCTATGGCCATGGCTATTCGGTGATGCAGGTGCTTGATGCGGTTGATCGCGTCACCAACCTGACCATCACGCGCAAAATCGAAGGCCGCCGCGCAGGCGACCCCGATGAGCTGATTTCGGACAATCGTGAAATCAAGGCGCGCTTTGGCTGGCAGCCAAAACATGACGATCTCGACACCATCGTCAGCCACGCGCTGCAATGGGAACGCAAATTGGGCGAGCGCGGCTAGTCTTGCACTGATGGCCCATGCGCCCCATATCCGGGGCCATGGACAATCAAGCACATAGCAACCCCTCCACCTGGTACGGCACTACGATTCTCTCGGTCCGCAAAGGCGGCAAGGTAGTGATCGCGGGCGACGGCCAGGTTTCGATGGGCCAGACGGTGATGAAACCCAATGCAAAGAAGGTGCGCCGCCTGCATGATGGCAGCGTCATCGCAGGTTTTGCAGGCGCCACCGCCGATGCCTTCACCTTGTTCGAACGACTGGAAAAAAAGCTGGAGGCGCATCGCGGCCAGTTGATGCGCGCCGCGGTCGAACTGGCCAAGGATTGGCGCACCGACAAATATCTCCGCAATCTGGAAGCGATGATGATCGTCGCCGATAAGGAAGTGACGCTGATCCTGACGGGCAATGGCGATGTGCTTGAACCTGTCGATGGCATTGCCGCCATTGGGTCGGGCGGCAATTTTGCGCTCGCAGCGGCCCGCGCGCTCAAAGAATATGAGCCTGATGCAGAGACACTGGCACGCAAGGCGATGGCCGTGGCGGCTGATATTTGCGTTTATACCAATGACCAGCTGACCGTTGAGACGCTGGAAAGCTCGTCTTAACACCTCCGCTAGGGGTAAGGAAAACCCGCCCCCTAAGCCCTTTCGACCCCACCCCA
>JALREL010000181.1 GCA_023262005.1 Sphingorhabdus sp.
CAGGCCAATCGTCTTGATGTGCTGCTTTAGGCCGTCTTCGCCCAGTTCCAGCATCTGGGCAGGTGTTTTGACAAACTCGAACAGTTTTCGCGTCGCCTTGTTCACGCCGACATCGGTCGATTGCGCCGACAACGTTACCGCAACCAGCAATTGATAGTCATTGCCGTAGGCCAATTCGGTCTGCGGATCGGGATTGGCCTCTGCTAGGCGGCGATAGAATTCGAATATATCCGCATTTTTCATGCGGTCGAATTATCGGGAATCGGGCGAATGTAAAGTTTTGGGTGGGGCCACGACTTCGTCGCGCAGGCCTATGCCGATCATCGCTTTGGGGGTGTCGGCTTCGGACGATACCACAGGGAAAGCGCAATAATCGGCGGCATAATAGGCGCTGGGACGGTGGTTGCCTGAAAGCCCAACCCCGCCGAACGGGGCTGCTGAGGAAGCGCCGTTGGTTGGCTGGTTCCAGTTGACCACGCCAGCGCGGCTGTTTGACCAGAAGCGGTTATACTGCCCTGCCGTACCGCCGATCAGCGACGCCGAAAGGCCAAAGCGGGTGTTGTTGGCCTCATCGATTGCCGCATCGAAATCGGAAACCCGGATCACCTGCAACAGCGGCCCGAAAAGCTCGATATCGGGCCTTTCTTTCATGTCGGTAACATCGATGATGCCAGGGGAGAGGAAGGGACGACCTTCGACGGGACGGGTCATATGGCGTATTGGATGTCCGCCGTGGCTCATTAGCGCGAGGAAGCTTTCGGTCAGCCCGTCTGCGACATCATTGTCGATGACTGGTCCCATGAACGGTGGGGGCTCGCCATGCGGTTCTCCGATGACAAGTCTGTCCACAAGCCTTTTCAATTCAGGGATGAACACATCGTACAGGCTATTCTTGATGATCAGGCGGCGCGCAGCTGTGCACCTTTGTCCTGCAGAGAGGAATGCCGATTGCGCGACCAGCACGGCGGCGCTGTACAATTCGGGCGTGTCCCACACAATGATCGGGTTGTTGCCACCCATTTCGAGTGCAAGGATCTTGTCCGGCCGGTTGGCAAACTGCCGATTGAGCGCAACCCCTGTCGAAGCCGAGCCAGTGAAGAGCAAGCCATCAATGCCTTCATGCATGGACAGCGCCCTGCCGGTTTCCGCTCCGCCGTGGACAATATTGATGACGCCTTCGGGAATTCCGGCATTGCGATAAAGATCGAAAAGGAATTGGCCGACAGCCGGGGTCTTTTCCGAAGGTTTGAAGACCACAGCATTCCCGGCAATCAGCGCCGGGATGATATGGCCATTGGGCAAATGTGCGGGGAAATTATAGGGTCCAAGAACCGCGAGTACACCATGCGGCTTATGGCGCACCGCATTCCGCGTGCCGGGCTTGCCATCAAAGCGGCGCTGCGATGTCCTGTCGGCATAGGCCTTTACCGAGATATCGACCTTGTTGATCACCGATTCGACTTCGGTGCGCGATTCCCACAACGGTTTGCCGGTTTCGCGCGAAATGAGATCGGCAAATTTCTCAAGATCGGATTTGGCTCTGCTGGCAAATCCGCGAACCCGTTCCAGCCGGCTGCTCAACGGTGCCGCTGCCCAACGCGCCCAAGCGCCACGTGCAGCGTAAACAGCCGCATCGACGTCGCCATTGCTGCCGCGCCAAAGCTGCGCTCCCGTCGCCGGTTCGTAAGAGACAAGTTCGTTCAAGGTCAAAGCGCTGGTGCGACCCCATGTTGCCGTTAACCATATTTGACCGCAGGAACCTTTAATTCAAGTAAATAACCAGCGTCAAATGGCGTAAAATCATACGCTTCGCAGTGCCTCGCCGAACAGCCGAATTGCATCGATTTTGGTGTAAAGCAGGGTCCAGTCATCGCGTTCGGCAATGGCTGACCAGATTGCTTCGACTTCATCGATCAGCATCGAACATGGTTTATGCGCCTGCCAATATTGGGCATTGCCGGGTGCGGCATACTCGCTGAGCAATGCGGCGAAGGCGGCATAACGCTCCCCCGAATATAGCTCTTCCGGCATTTGTCCAAAGCGGTGAGAATGGAAAAAGTCTGCAATGGGTATTGATGCCTCGATCATTGCCCTTTCGGATGCTTCGACCAAGGCGCGATCACTCTCCTCCCCGCGCGATGCCACGCCCAACCGCCACAGGAAACGGCGGATCAATGCCGATTGGAATGCGGCCGGATAGCCCTCAAGCGCCTCCACCAAAGGCGGGGAATCGCAAATCAACCGAAGCGAAATCGCAAGTTGCGCGAGGTTCCAATGCATCGCCTCGGGCTGGCGGCCAAAGGCATACAGCCCGTTCTGGTCGAAATAAGCCGCGGTGAATGCCGGGTTCCATGTCGGGTTGAACCGCCATGGGCCATAGTCAAAGCTCTCCCCCGTCACATTGATATTGTCGCTGTTGAGCACGCCATGGACAAAGCCGGCGACCATGAAGGCTGCTGCCTGATCCGCGATCCTCGGCACCGCCAGTCGCATCAATTGCGCGGCAGGGTTATCGTCCGGCTCTACGTCGTACAAATTGCGCAGCACATAATCGACCAATGCGTGCATCCGCTCGGCATCATCTTCATAGGCGATGCGCTGGAATGTACCGATGCGGATATGACTGTGGTTGAGCCGCACCAGCACGGCTGATCGTGTCGGTGATGGCTCATCATTGCGGTGCAATTCTTCACCCGTTTCGATCACTGAAAAGGTTTTGGAGGTTTCGACGCCCAGTGCCTCGAGCATTTCGGTCGCAAGGATTTCGCGCACCGCGCCTTTCAGTGTCAGCCGCCCGTCACCCTGGCGGCTGTAAGGCGTTGTTCCAGAACCTTTGGTACCCAGGTCGAGCAATCGATTTAGATGATCACGCATCTGCGCAAACAGAAAGCCGCGCCCATCGCCGATCTCAGGGTTGTACACACGAAACTGGTGCCCATGATATCGCAGCGCAAGCGGTTGGGGAAGGTTGTCGGGCAGTGGTTTGAAACGTCCAAAATGCTCGATCCAATCCGCATCGCTCAGCTTGTCGAGACCCACTGTTGCCGCCCAACGATCATTGCGAAAACGCAAGATCGTCTTTGGGAACTTCGCAGCTTGCACCGGATCGCCAATTTTGTCGCCAAGGCTGGTGATTTTCGGATCAGCGCGGTAGGGGGCGGGGGAGGGATTCACATTCATGGTCCGCAATGTCTGGGGGCATGCGGCAGGAAAGGCAAGCATGGCCGATTTCGAAGACGGTTATTGGTCATCGAATGACGAATTGCGGTTGCATTACCGCGATTATCCGGGGCCTACCTCGCGCGCGCCGTTGATCTGCATGCCGGGCTTGACGCGCAATGCCCGCGATTTTGAACCGGTGGCAAAACTGCTTGGCGGTAAAAGGCGGATGCTGGCAATCGATTTTCGTGGGCGGGGCGAAAGCGCCTATGCCAAGGATCCGATGACCTACCTTCCGGTCACTTATGCGCAGGATATGGATATCCTGCTACGCGATTTGGACCTCAAGAAATTCGTGCTGTTCGGAACCTCGCTTGGCGGCATCGTTTCGATGCTGCTCGCGCCGCAGTGGAGAGATCGACTGGCAGGCGTCATCCTCAACGATGTTGGCCCGGAAATCGGCAAGGCGGGGGCGGAACGGATACGGTCTTATGTCGGGCAGGGGCGCAGTTTTGAAACCTGGATGCACGCCGCAAGAGCTCTGGCCGAGGCGCAGGGCGATATCTACCCGGGTTACCGGCTAGAGGAATGGCTGCGCTTTGCAAAACGCACCTGCAAGCTGGCGTCGAACGGACGCATCGTCTTTGATTATGACATGAAGATCTCGGAGCCATTCAAATTGCCGGGTGGAGAAGCCGGCGTCGATCTATGGCCCCTGTTCAACATGCTCGAAGACGTTCCGATGCTCATCCTGCGCGGGGAGAAATCGGATATCCTCGAAAAAGCGACAGCGACCAAGATGGTGAAGAAGGTGAAACAGGCGAATCTTGTGACGGTAAAGGGTATTGGCCACGCGCCATCGCTCGATGAGGCTGATGCCCAATCGGCGATTTCAGAGTTTTTGAAGACGATCAAGTAAGTCATGTCGAAAGTCCGCATTCTCCATCTTTTCAGCAGCTTCGACCTTGGCGGGAAAGAGGCGCGCGCGGTGCGCCTGATGAACCATTTTGGCGGCAAGGCAAAACATGTGGTGCTCTCCGCAGTGCCCGATGCACTCGGCGCGCGCGAGGCAATTGATCGCAAGATTGAGGTTGAATTTCCCGGCGATGCCGCCCCGGCACTGCACGGTCGACCGGGCATGGGCCGCTATCGGCAGCTCGCCCAGTACATGAAGAAATTCCACCTCGTACTCAGCTACAATTGGGGCGCTATGGACGGGGTGATGGCGCGCACATTGCTCGGCGCGAGCATGGGCTTGCCGCCCTTGATCCACCATGAGGATGGCTTTAACGAAGACGAATGGGAAAGGCTGAACTGGAAGCGCAACTGGTTCCGCACCATCGCCTTGCAACGCGCTGCGGCTTTGGTGGTGCCGTCGCTTTCACTCGAAAAGATCGCAAAGCAGGTGTGGCACCAGCCGGTCGAAAAGGTCTATCGTTTCCCCAATGGCGTCGACGTCCATCGCTATGACAAGAAGCCGCAACGCGGTTCCTTTCCAGGCTATGTGAAACGCGATGGCGAAATCATCGTTGGAACGATTGCCGGGTTGCGTGCGGTCAAGAATTTGCCCCGGCTCGTGCGCGCTGTGGCTGCAGCCGGCCCCAATTTCAGGCTGGCGATTGCAGGGGAGGGGCCCGAACGCGACGCCATATTGGCCGTGGCACAGCGCGTGGGGATTGCCGACCGGTTGATGATGCCCGGGTTCCTGAAAGACCCTGCGCGTTTCGTGGGGCTGTTCGATATTTTTGCGCTTTCTTCGGACAGCGAGCAGTATCCCATCTCGCTGGTTGAAGCGATGGCTGCGGCGCGGCCAGTAGTCGCCACCAATGTTGGCGATGTCGCGGCGATGGTGTCGCGTGAAAATCGTCGTTTCATTGTCGGTCGCGATGATGAGTCAGGGTTTGCCGATGCTTTGCGCGAACTGGGTGGCAACCCAGAGTTGCGTATCGAATTGTCGCATGCCAATTATGCGCGCGCGCTGGCCGAATATGGGGAGGCAGAAATGTTGGCCCGATATCAGCAGCTTTATGGTGCAACCATGCGCCGCGCCGATTTTGCGCGACAAGATTGAGGCAATCAGCTAGCGCGAAATTCATGGGGAAGGCGCACCAGACGGTGCATTTTGACTAGGGGTTAGAATTACGTGTTCAAGGGTCTGAAGCCCATCATCTACGGCGGTCGCGAAGTATGGCCGCTGGTTGAGGGTGGCAAAGGTGTAGCTGTCACAAATCATGCAAGTTCGGGGGCATGGGCCGCAGCAGGTGGTATTGGCACCGTTTCGGCCGTCAATGCCGACAGCTATGATGACAATGGCGATTTCATCCCCCAGATATTCAAGGGCCGCACCCGCGCGGAACGCCATGAAGAGCTTGTCGAATATGGCATTCGCGGCGGGATAACGCAGGTCCAGCGCGCCTATGATATTGCCGGCCCGACGGGCACGATCAACATCAACGTGTTGTGGGAAATGGGCGGAGCCCAGCGCATCCTGCACGGCGTTCTTGAAAAGACCAAGGGTCTGGTCACCGGCGTCACCTGCGGCGCTGGCATGCCCTACAAACTTTCCGAAATTGCGGCGCAATATGGCGTCTATTACCTGCCGATTATCAGTTCGGCGCGTGCCTTTCGTGCGCTTTGGAAACGCGCCTATAGCAAGGTGCCTGAATGGCTGGGCGCTGTCGTTTATGAAGACCCCTGGCTTGCAGGTGGGCATAACGGCCTTTCCAACGCTGAAGACCCGACCAAGCCCGAGGATCCCTATCCGCGCGTGAAGGCGCTTCGTGCCACAATGCGCGAGGAAGGCATTCCTGATGAGCTACCGATCGTGATGGCCGGTGGCGTCTGGTATCTGCGCGACTGGGAAAACTGGATCGATAATCCCGAGCTGGGGCAGATCGCTTTTCAGTATGGCACGCGGCCCCTGTTGACGCAGGAAAGCCCGATCCCTCAGGCGTGGAAGGATCATCTCACCAAGATTCCGGAAGGCGGCGTGCTGCTGCACAAATTCTCGCCCACCGGTTTCTATTCGAGTGCGGTTATCAATCCCTTCCTGCGCGAATTACAGGCACGTTCGGAACGGCAGATTCCCTATTCGACCGAACAGGCCGGTGACCATACCGCCACGCTTGACGTTGGCGTTCGGGGCAAGAATTTCTGGGTTACCCCGCATGATTTGCAACGCGCCCGCGAATGGGATGCGCGCGGCTATACCATGGCGCTCAAGACGCCTGACAATACGCTAGTTTTCGTTACGCCTGAAGAGGGCGGGGTGATCCGCAAGGATCAGGCGGATTGCATGGGTTGCCTTTCGCATTGCGGATTCTCATCATGGAAAGACCATGACAACAATTCAACGGGACGCCTCGCCGATCCTCGCAGCTTCTGCATCCAAAAGGCTTTGCAGAACATTGCGCACGGCGCGCCGATTGACGAGAATCTGATGTTTGCCGGCCACGCGGCCTATGAATTTGGCCGCGATCCCTTTTATTCGAACGGTTTTGTACCGACGGTGAAGCAGTTGATCGACCGCATCCTCACGGGCGATTGAGCCAGCGTTTTACATTTACCAATCCTTGACCTTGTTCCCCTATGCTTCGGCTTATGGGGAACAGGGCATGGGTCTAGCTACATCCGCTTACCGCAAAGTCGCACCGGCGAAGCTTGAGCAGCGCGCCGCCATCCGCCACCCGGTTGTGGTGAAGCGCGCCAGCGTGCGTGGCCATGGCCGCCAGCCACTTGATGCCGTTCTTGACGATCTGTCGGTCTATGGCTGCCGCCTTGCCATCGATGGCGAGTTTGCGGCAGGCGAACGGCTATGGCTGCGGCTTGCTGGCGGCAACGCTATCGCCGCCAGCGCGGTGTGGTACGAAGACGGCAAGCTGGGTTGCCGCTTTGACGAACCAATCGCCCGCGATCTTTTCCGTTCGTTGACGCTGGTATTTGCCTGAGCGCGGGTCGCGCTCAGTCCATATCCCACGCCCGCTCGCCATGGCTCGAAATGTCGAGGCCGTCGCGTTCCTGATCTTCGCTGACACGCATCGGGATCACCATCGAGACCATGTAGCCGATGATCAACGTTACAACGGCAGAATAGACACCAACGATGCCGACGCCCTTGATCTGCGCCCACAATTGGCTGCCCATCGCCATACCCTCGGCATAGCCATTGCCGCCGAAAGTCGGGGATACGAGTACGGCAAGCAGGATCGATCCCATTATGCCGCCGACGCCATGGACGGCGAAGACATCGAGCGAGTCATCGATCTGCAATTTGCCTTTGACGAGATGCACCGCATAGAAACAGACTAGGCCAGCAAGGACGCCAAGGATGATTGCACCCAGCGGGCCGACTGAACCAGAAGCGGGCGTAATGGTGGCCAATCCCGCGATTGCACCCGTGGCGAAACCAACTGCAGTAGCCTTGCCGACCTTGATCTTCTCGATCAGCATCCAGACCAATGCCGCGACCGACGCTGCAAGGTGGGTAACAATGATCGCCGTCGCCGCGCCATCATCGCTGGCTGCCAACGCCGATCCGCCATTGAAGCCAAACCAGCCCACCCACAGCAGGCCGGCGCCAGCCACGGTGAGGGCAGGGCTGTGTGGCAGCATCAAAGTGCGCGGGAAGCCGATACGCTTACCGAGCATCAATGCAACAACGAGCGCCGAAACGCCTGCAGTCGTATGGACAACGATGCCGCCGGCAAAATCAATCACACCCTGATTGGCAAGGAAGCCATTGCCCCACACCCAGCGGGCAACGGGTACATAAACCAGCAGGCTCCACAATGCGCTGAAGGCGACAACCCAGCCGAAACGGGCCCGTTCCACCCATGCGCCGACAATCAGTGCCGGTGTGATGATGGCAAAGGTCATCTGGAAAAGACCGAAAACAAGCTCACCGATCGTCTGGCCATCGCGCATCGCAAACATGTTGGAGAACATGATGTTCTGCAAATTGCCAATGACCGTCCCGTCAGAGGCAGAGAAAGCGAGGCTATATCCTACGACGATCCAGATTACCGATGAAACCGCCGCGATCGCACCGCACTGGATCAGGACCGAGAGGAAGTTCTTGGTGCGCACCAAGCCGCCATAAAACAACGCAAGACCGGGCAGGGTCATCATCAGGACGAGCGCAGACGCCGTTAAAATCCAGGCTGTATCGCCGCTGTCAGGAACGGCTTCCGCCACGACTTCCTGCGCGAAAGCAGGAGCAGCTAAAAGCAATGTGCTGAAAAAAGCAGCAATCTTGAGTGAATGGCGCACGCCCAACCTCCCCACATTGTCAATATTTTGGGCAGGTCTGTAAGCGAGCCGATACCTGCCCGCAATTGTTAATTAGGCGTCAGCCCCGCTTTTCGACAGGATATTACGCCCAGCCTTCGAGCACCTGATCGGGTGGGCGATGGCCGTCGGAAAAGATGCGGATATTCGCAATCACTTTCTCACCCGAAGCCTCTCGGCCTTCATAGGTCGCGCTGCCAAGGTGTGGCAGCAGGATGACATTGGGTATGGCAAGAAAGCGGGGGTCGATGGCCGGTTCGTGGTTATAAACGTCAAGGCCTGCACCCGCGATCCGACCGCGGGTCAGTGCCTCGATCAAGGCGTCTTCATCAACCAGTTCGCCGCGCGAGCTGTTGATCAGATAGGCGTCGCGTTTCATCATCCCGATGCGTTCACGGCTCATCAGTTTTTGTGTTTCAGCGGTCAGCGGGCAGTGCAGCGAGATGATGTCGCTCTTGGCCACCAGCCGATCGAGATCGGGTTCGAACGTTACGCCCATTTCGTCTTCGACGCTGGCGGGAAGCCGGTGGCGCTTGTTGTAAAGGATGTTGAGACCGAATGCCTTGGCGCGAAGTGCAACCGCTTCGCCAATCCTGCCATAGCCGATGATGCCCAACGTCTTTCCGCCAATGCGATGGCCGAGCATCCCTGTAGGCGTCCAGCCTTTCCATTCGCCTGATCGCATCAGGCGGTGCCCTTCGCCCAAGCGGCGAGGCACGTTGAGGATCAAAGCCATGGTCAGGTCGGCGGTGTCATCCGTAAACACGCCGGGGGTGTTGGTCACCAATATGCCCTTGGCCTTGGCGGCTGCCAGATCAATATGGTTCACACCTGCGCCGAAGTTGGCAAACATCTTTACCGAAGCAGGTGCGCGCCCAATGAGTTCGGCATCAATTCGATCGGTTACGGTCGGCACCAAAATGTCGGCATCGCGCATTGCCTCAACGATTTCATCGGCTGACATTTCATGATCGTCTTCGTTGAAACGACAATCGAACAATTCGGCCATGCGCGCTTCGATTTGCGGTAGGAGCTTGCGGGTTACGGCAACGCGCGGGCGTTCGATGCGGTGAAATTGGGTCATGATTGCAACCCTATGGCGTGAAGAAACACAACGTCAAGCTATCACCCTTGAACTGTCGGTACGGCTTACACTATAGGTTGGCGGTGGGGGCAACAGGTTACTGGAATCAATGAAAAATATCGTAAAATCGGTTCTGATCGTTGCATTGGCCACCATTGGGGGGATGGCCACGGCGCAGGCGACCAAAAAGACGCCCTATTGGGCTTCGATTGATGAGGCAGAGGCACGGACCCGAACCGGGCCGAGCACCGAATTCCCGGTCAAATGGGTGTATAAGCGGCAATATCTGCCGGTAAAGGTTGTCGCGGTGCACGAAGTATGGCGCAAGGTCGAAGACCCGGATGGTGATCAAGGCTGGATGCATGTCCGGCTGCTCAGCCCTGATCGGACGGCAATCATCACTGCGCCGGGCATATCTGCTTTGCGCGACGAACCCTCCGCTTCCGCACGAATTTCGTGGCGCGCCGAAAAGGGCGTCGTCGGCCGGATCGACGATTGCCAAAAGGGATGGTGCCGCCTCGATGTCGCGGGGCGTGTAGGTTATATCGAGACCGACCGCATCTGGGGCGAGGAAGTGCCCTGATCCGCGTTTAGGAAATATTTGAATTACGCGGTTAAAAGGGCGGCCAAAGGATTTTTGCGTGCCTGATTATACTGCCCTCAAATTGCTCGGAATAGCTGGCGTGCTTTCCTATGGTGTGGCGCGTTTGGCGACCAAGGCAGGGGTTGTGGGCTATAATCGCTACACTTTGGTGGCCGTGCCGATAGCCGGCATGCCAAAGATGCCGCGTGGTTATCGGGTGGAGCCGATAGCGCTAGAAAAACTGGCAACTCTGGAAATTGACGCAAATGCTGAGGAGCAGGACCGTCGTTTCGATCAAGGTCTGACCTGCCTTGCCGCCTACAACGCACGTGACGAATTTGTGGGAATTACCTGGGTTGGTACCGCGCCATTTGAAGAAACCATGGTGCATTTGCGTTTCGAAGTTCCGGATATGGCAATCTGGGATACGGGTCTGTGGATCCACCCTGACCACCGCTTGGGCCGTGCATTCGCCGCGCTTTGGGCAGGCACGGCTGAATGGATGGCGGCACGGGGCCGCAAATGGTCGATGAGCTGGATTGCGGATTATAATCTGCCATCGCTGCTGTCTCACCGGCGGATGCAATCGGCGACTGTGGGGCACATCACGACCGTGCGGTTCTTCCGCTGGCAATATATGGCGCAGGGCGTCCCCAAGATTGTTCGTATTGATCGCGATGCGCCGCCGATAATGCGGATGAATCTGCCGTCACCAGCGCTCGAAAATGCCTGATTAGGCAAGACTCTTGGCATCGTCGCTGCTATCCGGTCTGACATGTCCGACCACAAGCATCTCTACCTCGTCGATGGTTCCGCCTACATCTTTCGTGCCTATTACAGCCTGCCGCCGCTGACCAATCCGCAAGGCGTGCCTGTGGGCGCGGTTGCGGGCTATTCGAACATGCTGTGGAAACTGGCGAGCGACCTGCATGCGGCCGACGGGCCGACCCATATGGCGGTTGTCCTCGACAAGGCAGGGACCAGTTTTCGCAACGAAATTTATGACCAGTACAAGGCCAATCGTCCGCCTGCGCCTGAGGATTTGCGCCCGCAATTTCCGCTGATCCGCGATGCGACGCTCGCATTTTCGCTTCCGATGATTGAGGAAGAGAATGTCGAGGCCGATGATATGATCGCCAGCTATACCAAGGCTGCGCGTGCGCAGGGGTGGGATGTGTCGATCATCTCATCCGACAAGGATTTGATGCAGTTGGTCGGTGATGGTGTCGACATGTTCGACACGATGAAGGACAAGCGCATTGGGCGCGAAGAAGTCATCGAGAAATTCGGTGTCGGCCCCGAACGGGTGGGTGATGTGCTGGCGCTGATGGGCGACAGTTCGGACAACGTCCCCGGCGTCCCAGGCATCGGCCCCAAGACCGCGACCAAGCTGATTACCGAATATGGCAGCCTTGATGCGGTGCTGGCGGCTGCCCCTGATATGAAGCCATCGAAGATGCGCGACAATCTGATCGAGCATGCCGAACTGGCCCGGCTATCGCGCGTATTGGTGACGCTTAAGGACGATTGCCCGTTGCCTATACCGCTTGAGGAAATGGTGCTTGGCCCGATTCCCGAAGAGCCGTTGCGACCATTTCTGGAAGAGCATGGCTTTCGCTCGCTTCTCAACCGCATTGGCAAGACGAGCGATACGGCCGCCGCCAATAAGGCTATTGCAGGCCAGCCAAAGGCGGAACGTAAAGGCGATGGTGCGGTTGCGGCTATCGAAGCTGGCAAGCCCGCTATGCCCGCACCGATGCCGCCGATTAATGTCGATGCTTACACTTGCGTTACGACCCTGTCGCAGCTTGATGACTGGATTGCCCGCGCTACCAAGGCTGGTGTGGTCGGGTTCGATACGGAAACCGACAGCCTTGAGGCGGTAACGGCTAAGCTTGTTGGATTCAGCCTTGCTGTCGCTCCGGGAGAAGCCTGCTATGTGCCCTTGGCGCATGGCGGCACCGATATGTTTGCCGAACGACCCGAACAAATTCCGCTCGAAGCTGCTCTGGCGCGGTTGAAAAAGTTACTGGAGGATGAGAGCGTCCTCAAGGTCGGGCAGAACCTCAAATATGACATGTCGGTCCTGCGCCAGCACGGCATCGCGGTTCACCCCTTTGACGATACCATGGTGATGAGCTTCGCCCTAGATGCTGGGCGGCAGGGCCATGGCATGGATGAATTGTCCGAGCTGTATATCGGGCACAAACCCATCAGCTACAAATCGGTCACTGGCACGGGCAAGAGCCAGATCGGATTTGCGGAAGTCCCGCTTCCCGAGGCGACAAAATATGCCGCCGAGGATGCCGATGTGACGTTGCGGCTTTGGCACTATCTCAAACTGCGGCTATCGCCCGAAAAGGTGACCCGTGTTTATGAGCTGGTTGATCGGCCGCTCGTTCCGGTACTGTCCAAGATGGAATGCACCGGAATCAAGGTCGACAAATCGGTACTTGCCCGATTGTCCGCAGAATTTGCGGAGGCCGGGGCTGCACTGGAAAAGGAAATCCACGCGCTCGCAGGCCAACCCTTCACCATCGCCAGCCCGGCGCAACTGGGTGCCATCCTTTTTGACAAGATGGGGCTTAAAGGCGGCAAGAAGGGCAAATCGGGTCAATATTCGACCGATGTCACCGTATTGGAAGACCTGGCAGGGCAGGGGATCGAGATTGCCGGCAAGGTGCTCGATTGGAGGCAGCTGGCAAAGCTGAAATCGACCTATACCGATGCGCTGCAGCAACAGGTCAATCCCAAGACCGGAAGGGTCCACACCAGCTACAGCCTGGTGGGCGCGCAAACCGGGCGGCTCGCGTCGACCGATCCGAACCTGCAGAATATTCCCATTCGCACCGAAGTCGGGCGGCAAATCCGCGATGCCTTTGTGGCTGAGCCGGGCAACGTCATCCTTTCCGCTGACTATAGCCAGATCGAATTGCGACTGGCGGCGCATATGGCCGACGTCGGACCGTTGCGTGAAGCATTCGAAAATGGCGAAGATATTCACGCGCGTACCGCACAGGAACTGTTCGGCGAGGTGAACCGCGACACGCGCGGCCGTGCAAAGACGATCAACTTTTCGATCCTTTACGGCATTTCGCGCTGGGGCTTGGCCAAGCGACTCGAATCCACGCCAGAGGAAGCGCAACACCTTATCGACGCCTATTTCGCACGCTTCCCCGGCATCAGTGCCTATATTCAGGAAACGCTGGCGAGCGTGAAGGAATGCGGTTTCACCACAACCTTGTTCGGGCGCAAATGTTGGTTCCCGCGCATCAGCTCGCAAAGCCGGGCCGAGCGCCAGGGCAGTGAGCGCGCAGCGATCAATGCACCGATCCAGGGCACGAGCGCTGACATCATCAAACGCGCAATGGTGCGCATGGGTCCGGCGCTGCTCGAAGCAGGGCTGCCCAATGTGAAGATGCTTTTGCAAGTGCATGATGAACTGGTGTTCGAACTGCCCGAAGCGGATGTCGCCGAAGCAAGCAGAGTTATAGAATCGGTGATGGCAAGTGCCGCCGAGCCGCTGGTCAAATTGTCGGTGCCATTGGGTGTCGAGATCGGTACGGGGCCAAGTTGGGGCGCGGCGCACTGACGGGTATCGATACCGCGATTATCCCGTCTCGCAGGCAAGGGTGCGAACCACCACCTTGGATGGCATGAAATTTGTCATAAAATCTTTCGCCCTTATGCTTGCCGCATTGACAGTGGCGGGCTGTTCCACCTTCGAGGCCGGGCCAGTGGGCAACACTGCGGTACCCCAGCCAGCCAAGCCGGTTGAGGTCGAGCGCTATTTAGGGCGCTGGTATGAGCTTGCGCGCTACGAAGCCGGTTTCCAGAAGGATTGCGAAGCGGTGACCGCCGATTACAGCCTGACTGCGCCCGATAGGATCAAGGTCGTCAACGCGTGCCGCAAAGGTTCGATAAACGGCAAGGTTGAACAAGCGACTGGCAAGGCAAAGATTGTTGCTGGCAGCGGCGATGCAAAGCTGAAGGTTTCGTTCTTCGGCCCGTTTTACGGCGACTATTGGGTGCTCGACCGCGCCGAAGACTATAGCTGGTCGATTGTTGGTGAGCCTAGCGGTCGTTATTTATGGCTCCTGCACCGCCAGCCCAATCCCGGCATCGCGACGTTTGATGCAATGAAGCGCCGCGCTGCCGAGCTCGGTTATGATATCCGGTTGCTACGCGTAACCAAGCAACCGGGCTAAATCTTATTTGCGGACAATGACGATTCCCGCTGTCTTGCCATCCTTTTCGGCCAGTTCGATGGTGAATGCTTCGCCGTCTTTGGTTGTGCCCGTCAGTTTTCCGCCTTCGTCGTTCAGTTTGATCGATTCCTTGTCGAACTGATCCTTGAACCAATCGCCGACCTTGGCGGGGTCTGCCGGCGAAGTGAAACCAATACGGACATCGGCCTGTTCGCCTTTACCAGCCTGCTTGTTGGCGGTGATGTTGACGGTTTCGACCGTGGAGCCGGGGTACAGCTTCACGCCGTCGATATCGAAATTGCTATCGTCGAGAAGCTTTTTCGGAAGGCGGATATTGGCATCAAAGCCAGGCACCTTGAAGCCGACATTGCCCGATTTGCCATCTGCCGAAATTTCGACCTTCTTGCCGGTTTCCGAAGTAGCATCGATGCTGATAGTGGTTCCTTCCTCTGGCTCATTCTTGCTGCCGCACGCAGCAAGCCCGAGCGCCAGGGGCAAAGCGATAAGTGCGTATTTCATTTCCAAATCCTCACAATGCTGTATTGCCCGTATAATACAGTATGTGTTGCCGGTCAAACGGTTCGTCGCACAAATGCCGTTAACGCAATTGACGTGCCCGATTTGAAAGCGCAATTTTGCATGCGGTGGCACAACAGCGCGAGATATCAACGCGCTATCAGGGGATGGGCAGATGCCGCAAACGACAGGGCTGTATCCTAGCGATCGTCAATGGGAGCTTGCGGGCAAAGGTTCGCCGCATCCCGGTGTATTGATCGGCGGCCCCGGCGCGCGTTCAAAGCAAATCGAATATAGCATCCTTGCCGTGTTGCAGGTTGGCGGCGCCATGGCTGCAATCTGGTGGTTGTTTACGCAGCCGACGGGATGGGTCGAATGGTCGGCCTTCATTTCCGGCTATCTAATCATCAACTATGGGTTGTCATGCGGCTTCCACCGCTATTTCACCCACCGCTCCTTCGAAACGTCGCTATGGATGCGTTACCTGATTGGCATTTGCGGGCAGATGGCGTGCCAGGGTTCGGTCAAAAAATGGGCGGCGGACCATCGGCGGCATCATGCCTTTTCGGATGAGTTGGGTGATATCCATAGCCCGCACATAGACGGTCATGGCCGCAAAATGGGGCCGGTGAAAGGCTTGCTAATCGGACATCTCGGCTGGCTTTGGGATAATGCCCACACCGATATGCGGCTTTACGGCAAGGGCTTGGTCGGCGATCCCGTGGTTGAGTTCTGCCATAGCACGCGCTGGCTGTGGGTCGCTTTTTCGCTGGTGCTATTGCCCGCTGCCTGGGCATTGGCTTTTGGCGGGCCGGAACATGTTGTGGGTACGATCCTTGTCGGCGGGTTCCTGCGGACGTTTATCTTCCTCAACGGGGTGATGGGCACCAACAGTCTGGCGCATTATTTCGGCTATCGACGCTATCATGATGTCGGCAAAGCCACCAACAACTGGTTTATTGCAATCCTGACGCTGGGTGATGGCTGGCACAACAACCACCATGCACAGCCGCGCGCCGCGAGCAATCATATCAGCTGGTGGGAGCTCGACTTTAACGGCTGGACGATCGACATGCTGGGCCGGCTTGGATTGGTGTGGAACATCCAGCGGCGCGACAAGAACCGCCCGGTCGGGCTGCCCGAGGCGCAGCAACTTGGCGGAGAACCGGTTTTGTCCTTTGGCGAAACCAGCAAGAAGGACGAACTGGTAGCCTAACCCCGTTTGCGTTCCTGCTTGTAGGTGCCAAGCAGGCGCACCTTGTTGCAGTGGAAGCGCAATTCTTCGAGTGCACGGTCTACTGCCGCATCACCAGGGGCACCTTCGATATCGGCGTAAAATTCGGTGGCCGAGAAGCTGGCACCATTTTGATAGCTTTCGAGCTTCGTCATGTTGATGCCGTTGGTCGCAAAACCGCCCATGGCTTTATAAAGAGCCGCAGGTATGTTCTTCACCTCGAAAATGAAGGTGGTCATCAACGTGCCATCGTCGGATGCATAAGTCGCTGGTTCGCGAGAGAGCACCACGAAACGGGT
>JALREL010000186.1 GCA_023262005.1 Sphingorhabdus sp.
GTGAAATGGTTCATAACCAATAGGTGCAAACGATAACGAAGCACTTGCTCTCGCAGCGTAATTTTGGGCCTCACGGTCTGAACTTACACTAAAAGAACGCGGCCGAACCGGCCGGGCAACAGAAAGGTTACAGCGGCCCCCCGGAGCCGGGCAACAGAATCCGGGGACCTATTCGTTCCCGAACATACGCTGCAGCTCAACCGCCTCTAGCATTTTCGCGGCGGCTACAAAAACTGCGCCAAGGCAGCAGAGGAATAGCAATTTTCCGCCAAATCCCGGATACTGCGTCAGATAGGCTTCGCCGCGCTTTACGGCACCAAGGCCCAAGGCATAGGTAATGAGGAAGACCTCAGTCTTGGTCTTGATCTGGAAAAGGCGCGCGATTTTCTTCATAGGTTAACGAACGAACACGCAAATGCCGTGCCAGTCCAGCATATTTACCACAAAAGATGGTTAACGCTGGATCGGTTTGTCAACTATTCCGACATTATCGCAGTTCGCCCAATCCACAGGCATCAAGCAACGCCAATCGGGCTTTTTGAACGTGCTCAACCAAGGCTGGGTCAGCAAGCTGATCGGGTGCAATGCTTTCGGGCCAATGTTCGGCAATGACATCCGCCATCCGGTCCAGCTTTGTTTCATCGGCAATGAAGCGCGGGTCGACCGTTGTGGGATCCGCCACGACGCGCAGGCGCAGACAGGCAGGACCACCTCCATTGGCCATTGATTGGCGCACATCCACCGGAACGAGCCTGCGGATCGGGCCGTTGCCCGCAACATGTTCTTCCAGCCATCCCCAGACATTCAGGTTGGCTTGCGCTTCGGTGGGAAGGATCAGGGCCATTCCGCCGCCATCGGGAAGCGTGACCAACTGGGCGTTGAACAAATAGCTTTGGATGGCGTCGGCAAGGCTGACGCGATCGGCCGGAACGATCACAATCTCCGCCTCTGGCATCCGCGCCTTGATCGCTTCATAGGCAGTTTCTGGTTCTTCAAAGGCCTGTTCGTGGGTGAACAACACGCGTTCATTGGCGACAGCAACTACATCGTTGTGGAATGCACCCGCAGCAATTGCGACTTCAGATTGCTGGATGAACAATGTCCGTTCGGGATTAAGCCGATGCGCGCGCGCCACCGCTTTCGACGCCTCAATATGCTGCCGGGCGGGGAAGGGGCCGCCCGATTTGCCATAGACGAAGATTTCAAGCCCGGCCTCGCCGTGCGAAGGGCAAAGCCGCATGAAATTTGCTGCGCCTTCGTCGCCAAATGGCGGAGGGACGGGGCCATGCACCGTAAAATGGCGTTCATCAGCAAAGGCCAATTTCAACTGTGCGAGTGTTCCCGTCCATTCATGGCTGCGATGCGCCATTGTCAGCAGGTTGGCGGCTGAAAGATGGCATCTGCCATCCGTCGTGTCGGGCGCAGGCGAAACGGTTGCGGCATTTGCGGCCCACATTGCCGATGCCGAAAAGGCCGCAGCGCGAATGTGCGGGTCGGCGGTGGTCATATCGGTCGCAAGCCCGGCCAGCCAAGCCTTGTTGGGCCGGTCAAGCGGCATGAAAAATCCTTGGGCAAGCCCAAGGCGCAAATTGGCGCGCATCTTTTCGATGCCCTGCAAGGCCGCAGCACGCGGCTGCGAAACTGCACCGGCATTGTTGGCGGACGCGATATTGCCCGGGCTCAATCCCGCATAGTTGTGGCTCGGCCCGATAATGCCGTCAAAGTTGATCTCAACCAATGCCATGGTCACCACCGGGGAACGAAAGTGACTGTATCGCCGGTGCCGACACCCAGATTGGCCGCACATTGGGTGTCGAGAATGACGCCATTGTCGTGCTGCTCAATCCAGCCGTACGAGGCCCTGAAATCCTGCAACAGGCCGTGTGTGACCAGCATCTTGGTTCCGCCTGACTTGCCCTCGTGCGGATCGCCGAGCGTGCCGCTCAATGTCAAGATTTGGGCGTCCTTTGCCTCGCGTACGCTGCGGATCTGGTCGGTCCGCACAGTCATGGTGGGGCCGCCATCAAATATGTCGATATAGTTTTCCCAGGCAAAACCCTCTTCCTCCAGCATGCGCATTGCCGCGCGTCCTGTGGGATGGGGGACGCCGATCACATGGCGTGCCGCCTCGGATAGCATCGCGATGTAAACCGGGTGTTTGGGCATCAGGTCGGCGATAAACTGATTGCCATGCTTGGCATTGAATTCGTCGGCATCCTGGAAATTCATCCCGAAGAACCGGCCCGCAACGCCATCCCAAAAAGGCGATCCGCCGGCCTCATCAATCACCCCGCGTAGTTCGGCAAGCGTGCGGTCGGCAAAGCGTTCGCGATGGTTGCGGATGAACAGATATCGGCTTCGCGCGATGAGCATGCCCAGACCACCGGCCCGCTCACCCGGGTGGAGGAATAGGCCGCCGACTTCGGTTGCACCTTCCAGGTCGGTCGAAAGGTTCAGGATATCGGCACGGAAGGTGCGATCGAGTTCGACGCTGTGCTGTGTCAATGCGCCGATGCGATAGCTGTAAAAGGGCCATTTCTGCCCAACTGCGGAGAAAATCTGGCAGGTGCCGCGAACTTCGCCGGTCTCGAGATTTTCGAGAACAAATACAAAAAGGTCATCACCCACACCTTCGCCAATCCTGGCAAAGCCTTCGGCAGAGCGCTCCAACTTGGCCGTAAGCGCCTTGCGATCAGGCGGGAGGTTCGTAAATCCGCCTCCCGTTCGCTTTGCCATTTCATACATGGGTTGCAGGTCCGACGGGTTTGCCGGACGGATAATGAACTTCATATGGCCCCTTTTTGCGCGATCCGAAGCATGGTCAGCGTGGAAAGTTTCGCCCTTTCAACCAGGCTTTCGGTAATCAGAAATTCGTCGCTGCTGTGAATGCTGCCCCCACGCACGCCCATTGTATCGACCACCGGTACGCCGCAGGCAGCGATATTGTTGCCATCGCAAACGCCGCCGGTTGACTTCCACCCGATCAATAGCCCCAGATCTTCGCCGCATTTCTTGACCAAGCCAAATAGGCGTTCGGCATCGGGCGTTAGCGGCTTGGGCGGTCGGTTAAAATGCCCATGCAGATGGATGGAAACCTCATGCTCTGCCTGAATTAGATCAATCAAGCGTTTGATTTCATTTTGCGCATATGTTTCCATCGCAGGATCGTGCGGCCGGAAGTTGACACGTAATACTGCATGATCGGGCACAACATTGTTGGGGCTGCCTCCGTCGATCTTTGCCGGATTTACCGATAGCCCATCGCGGGTCAGCGCTTTCAAACGAAGTGCAAGATCGGCCGCGGCCAACAAGGCATTGCGCCCCTCTTGTGGATTGCGGCCCGCATGCGCGCTGCGACCGGTTACAATCATCGAGAAATTGCCACTCCCTGCACGAGCGCCCGCCAATGTGCCATCAGGTAGTGCTGATGGTTCATATGTCAGTGCCGCAACTTTCCCTTGGGCAAGGTGCTTGATCAATTCCGCCGACGAGGCCGAACCGGTTTCCTCATCGCTGTTGATCATCACCTGATAACCGACGCTTCTGAATTCAGGTGCCGTTTCCGCAGCGGACAGCGCCGCGAGCATCACCGCAATGCCACCCTTCATGTCGGCAACACCGGGGCCATTGAGCACGCCTTCATCCAGCCACTGAAATTGCTGGAAGGGGTGATCGACCGCAAATACGGTATCCATATGGCCGGTCAGCATGAGCTGGATAGGCGCTTCGGGTCGGACGGTTGCGACCAGATGACGCCCATGCGCTACCTCTACGATTGAACCGTCAGCCAGCACTTTCTCAACCGGCGCTGGCTCAACCAGTTCAACTTCGCCGTGAAGCGATGAAAAGGCATCGGCCAGCAGGCTGGCCGTTGTGGCAAGGCCCTTCAGATTGCCGGTGCCGCTATTGATTTCTGACCAGATTTGCACCTGCGCAAGCATCCGATCATGGTCGGGCCTTTCGAGCGCGGCGAGTTCCGATTTGGAAAGCGGTTGCATTTGATACCTCTAGCGAGGCAAAGCCGAAAGCGCCACCCCTAGCGGAGCGTGTCTATCTTTCGTGCAAGCTCGATCCACTCTTCGATTGTCACCGTTTCCGGACGACGATCAGCGGCAATTCCGACGAGTTCCAGCGCATCGAGCGCCTTTGGCACTGGCTTCAGGCTCTGACGCAGCATCTTGCGGCGCTGACCAAAGGCGGCAGCTGTCAAAGTTTCGAGCATCGCCATGCGTACGCCAACAGGTTGCTCTTTCGGGACGAGATGCACGACCGCTGACATGACTTTGGGCGGCGGCGTGAAAGCGCTTCGATGCACCGGCATCGCAATCCGCGCTTCGCAACGCCATTGAGCCAGAATTGCCAAACGCCCATAAGCATCGGTTCCCGGCCTGGCGACAATGCGATCCGCGACCTCACGCTGGAACATCAGGGTCAGCGATTTCCATTCTGGCGGCCAGTTCTCGCCGCCCAACCAACCCACAGCCAGCGCCGTGCCGACATTGTAGGGCAGGTTGGATGCGATATGGAATGGATCGCCAATTTCGGCAGCCGGATCAACCTTCATGGCATCGCCTTCGATCACGCGAAGCTGACCTGGAAATGCCGCAGAAAGTTCCTCCAACGCCGGCAGGCAGCGACGGTCTCTCTCGACCGCGGTTACCTTTGCACCCGCCCGCAATAAAGCCCGCGTCAGTCCGCCGGGCCCGGGACCGACTTCATAGACATTTTGATCTTTCAACGATCCCGGAATGGCGGCGATGCGGTCAAGCAGTTGCTCGTCGAAAAGGAAATTTTGGCCCAGTGCTTTGCTCGCCGACAGGCCATGTTTGGCGATAACCTCGCGAAGTGGGGGCAATGCCGGGTTGTTCATGCAGCGCAAGCTGCCGCATAGGCCTTGCGATTGGCGACGGCTTCCCCAGCCATCCTTATCGCAGCGATCATCGAATCGGCGCGCGCTTCACCTTTGCCGGCGATGCCAAAGGCAGTGCCATGGTCGGGCGAAGTGCGCACGACCGGCAGACCGAGCGTAATGTTCACGGCTTCGTGGAAATACAGCGTTTTCAATGGAATCAACGCTTGGTCATGATAGGCGCAGAGTGCGGCGTCGAAATTCTGCCGTGCCTCCGCATGGAACATCGTGTCCGCGGGCAGGGGGCCGATCACATCATAACCCTCTTCGGTGATGGTTTTAAGCGCGGGTGCAAAGATGTCGATCTCTTCACGACCCAGATTTCCGCTTTCCCCAGCATGTGGATTGAAACCAGCAACAGCCAAACGCGGATTGGAAATTCCGAAATCGCGCATCAGGCCCTTTGCCGTTGCCCGAATGCGGCGCCGGATAAGGCGGACATCGAGTTGCGCGGCGACGCTAGCAAGCGGGATGTGTGTGGTCATCGGGACGACGCGCAGGTCCGGCCCGGCCAGCATCATCACCGCATTACGCCGTTCGACACCGCAACGTTCGGCGACAAATTCGGTCTGCCCCGGATAGTTGAAACCGATCGCATAGAGTTGCGCTTTAGAGACCGGCCCCGTTACCAATCCGGCTACCGTTCCAGAACGGGCAAAACCTGTTGCCAGCTCCAACGCTTGCAGGGCGCAATGTGCGCCGTCCAAATCGGGTGATCCAGGAACAATTGAGCTGCACGAATGGACGTGGAACACCGGCAACGCGTCGTTAAAACGCTCCGCAGCCTGATCGGGATTGTCGATCCTGACAACCGGCCCATCCCAGTGATGCGCAAAGCTTGCCATGTCACCAATGGCAAAAAATGGCTGCAATTTGCGCTTTTTACGCGCTTCCCATGCCTTGCCGATAATTTCGGGCCCAACTCCCGCAGGATCTCCGCTGGAAATCGCCAGCGGCAATCGTATTTCAGGCGCTGCCATCAATTATATTCGACAATCGCATCACGACGAAGGTCGCGCAGATAGAGGCGCGCGCGCTTGTTGATACGCTCGTCCTCAAGGCGCGACATCACGTCATCGAAGGATTCCTGCGTCGTAGCTTCGGGTGCATCGCGTCCGCAAAGCACGAATACGCGAATGCCATCCTGCATAGACCCATAAGGCGGGGTGGACTGGCCAACGGGCAGGTCGAGCATGATTTGCTGGAGCGGCCCGGGCAGGTCGCGCACCTTGATGCCGTCACGGTTTACGACATCGGCCGATAGCGTGCGCGCGATTTCGTCAGCGGTGCCGCAGCCGCGTATTTTCTGCGTCTCTTCGCTAAAGCGCTTCACAACCGGTCCAGCCTGGGCTTCGGTCATCCCTGCAGGAAAGGAGATCGCAAGCTGTTTGAGGCTGAGCATCGAATCGCGCGGATCGGTGGTTGCCACTTGTCGGCGATCAATCAGCAGGAGAAGCGAAATGCCGCCCGGAGCGGGCACGGCAACAATTTCGTTGTTGCTCATTTCAGCGGCAGCGGTTGCCAGCGACTGTGGAAGCTGTTCAAGCCTGACCCATCCCAGATCGCCACCGACAGCTGCAGTCGATGCCTCGGAAAACTGGCGGGCATAGGCCGTGAAGGAACCGCCCTGCTGGATCTGTTCCAAAATCTTGCGGGCGTTGGCGAATACCTGTTCCTGATTTTCGGGCGTTGCCGAGAGATAGATTTCTCCCAGGCGGTATTCGGTCGTTCCTTTGGTCGTGTTGATGCGCTCGATGATCGCGTTCACTTCATCATCGCTGACGTTGATGAAAGGGCGCACATTGCGGCTGAGCAAGCGGTTCCACGAAAGCTCTGCCTTGATCTGGCGCTTGAGCGTCGCGATCGAACTGCCACGCGATGTCAGATATTTATCGGTGTCGGCCACCGAACGCTTGAAGTTCTGCTCTGCGACACGCTCGAAATACTGGTTGACCTCGGCATCGGTGACTTCGATTTCATTCGCAGCTGCTTCCTGGATCTGCAGGCTCTCATCGATCAAGTTCTGCAGAATCTGGGTACGGAAACGCGCCATTTCCTCCGGGGGAAGCTGGTTTTCGTTAGCGATCACAATCAATGCCAAACGTTGGTCAACGTCGGTACCGGTAATGATTTCACCGTTAACTATGGCGGTCGCCTTGCGGACATTGGGATCGCTCGGCTTGGCCAATAGCTGGCCACCTTCAGGTATATCCAATGCCTGTTGAGGAGCAGCATCGTCCGCAACGGTCTGGCTGCTTGCTGGCGTCAAAGCCATTACGGCTGTCACAGAACTTACCAGAGCAATGCGGAAAAAGGTTTTCATTTCAAACTTCCAAGAATGGCCGATACAGGCCGCGCGCAATAAGGGGCGATGGCTGAACGATAGCTGAAAAGCCGATTACCCCCTTTGATGCCTTCCTTAGACGCCCAGATTTTTAAATTCCAGTCGGAAGAGGAAAGTGTTGCCACGCCGCGCATCACCCGTTGGCTGGTAGTCGCGCCGCCAGGTTACCGCGATCGACAGGCAATCATCGTCATAGGCAAGGCCGAGGCGATGGCGAATGGCCTCAAAACCATCAGAGATGGCGAGCGGGTCTTCATTCTTATCGGTAAGGTCGATAATTGTCGAGCCGAACAACGACCAGTAGCGGGCCAAGCGCAACCTTCCCGCCAAGCGGACTTCTTCACGGTCTGCTAAATCTTCAAGTGTAGGGCCAATGTCGCGGTTCAGCCGCAGATAGCCGACCTGCACATAGGTGCTGCGCGACCCAACCGTCGCATCGACTTCATTACGGCGTATCGCAAAATTATCCTTGTCCAGCCGGAAGCGGTGGGTCAGTTTAACAAAATCGCGAAAGCGAAATTCGCTCCGCCCCACAATATCGGACAGTTTGTCCGTTATTCCGGTGCCGTCGGGGAATAGCGACGCCTGGTTGGAGAGGCGATAGCTCTGGCCGATATTGAAATCGAAACTGGTCTGCTTGCCTTTGACCGACCAATCGAGGCCGTAGGTAACCCGCAAATTATCTTCGATCCGGTCATATCCGGGGAAGCGGTTAAGTGCGAATAGGTTGCTGTCTTCCAGATCGACCGCACGCGCGTCTTCATTGGGCATGCGCAGGTTCGATGAAGTGTAAGCGCCGACCAGTTGAACGCGTGGTGTAAGGATTTGCGTGCCGCCAAAAGCTTCACCGACAAATGGCCAGCGCATGTCGACTGCCGCAGCGGCTATTGCGCGCCCCTGCCACCCGCTTTCTCCGCGATAGATGGGCGTTATGGTGGTCAGATTCTCGTCGCTGTGGTAAACATCGCCGCGGCCAAGCACGGTAAAGTTCACCTCTTGCCCGAGCCCGGTTAATGTGCGCAAATCCCAACGGCCGAGCGCAAAGGCGCGCCGTGTATCCTGCCCCGCAGTGCGCCCGATCAGCAGGCTGTTCGCTTGCAACTGCACTTTACCGCCCAATAGCGGGTCAGTCAGCCGCAGGCGGTAATCAATTTCTGGCAGCGCAATCGGCTGCAACGCCTGATTATCGCCGGTGCGCAGCGTCTGCACGCCCCAGCCGTTGAACGAAAAATAGCTGTTCGCGTCGATCCGTTCGACATTGATGTTGTTGCGCAGCCGGTCGTCACGGCTGATGTCGTAACGGCGAAGGAAAGTGCGGTCTGTTGCAAGCCGCATCGATGCCGAGGCAGACCAGTTTTCGTTGAACTGGAATTTGCCCGCGCCATCCAGATAACCGCGGAACACATTCTGTCCGACCGCCCCGGTTGTCGATGTGGATACTTTCTGGCTGTAGGTTGCATATCCGGTAATCTGGAACGCGCCTTTATCCTCCAGCGCGCGGAAACGTGCTTGTGCCATCGGCGCGACGTCGCTGAAGACATGCGCAGATAATAAAAGGTCGCGGTTTTCGGAAAGGCGCCAATAATAGCCTTGCTCGATTTCCACCCCGTTGTTGCGCGAAAAGCGCAAATTGGGGACGAGGAAGCCACTGCCCGCAGCTGTTTCAGCCGGATGGGAAAGTCCAGGCAAGGGTATCACGGGCAAGCCGAACAGTTCGATCCGCGCACCTTCATATTTCACGCGTTTCTTGACTGGATCGTATACGACTTTCACCGCCTTGACCTGCCAGCTCGGATCTTTCGGGCAACCATCGGGCCCTTCGACTGCGCAGGGCGTATAAGCCGCGCCTTCGAGCGTTACCTTGCCATCGGCTCTGGTACCTTTGTTGGCTGCAAGGCGGCTGCCATCGTTGAGAACAAGCAGCATGTTTTCAATGATGCCATCGCGCAGGGATTCAGTCACCTCGATGGAGTCGCCATAAGCGACATCGCCCTCAGGACCGACCGATCGGATATTGCCCGACGCAACGACCTTGCCAGTGCGGCGATCCCAAACAATGCTGTCGGCGCGCAGCGTATAACCTTCGCGTCGCGCTATCACATTCCCGATTGCCTTCACGCTGTCGGTAGCAAATTCATATTCCAAGGAGTCGGCAGAGAAGCTGATTTCCTCGTCTGCCTTGGTTTGTGTGCTTTCCGGCTGCTGCGCAGAAGCTGCCCCCACACAGCCAAACGCCATCAACAGCGTCGCACACAGCGCGCTGGCAGGGCTTGGAAGTCTGGAGGAGAGGATTGCCATGGATCTGGTCGGTTCCTTTATCGTCGCATTGAAGCGCGGTCCAGTGCCGCTTTTGGCCCTAACCCATAGGCCCATGGACGCTAATCACCGGTTACCGCAACCATCTTTTGCTTTAATCCGGGCTGAATGTTTGCTTATAGCGGTCGCCAGATCACACGCGGAACAGATTCCGCGAAAATCACACCTTAATCGCTGAAAGGCAGTTTCCACATGCAGGTAAGTTTTGCCGCCAAACGTCCAGCCGATACCGATGTTATCGGATTTATCATTTCCAAGAGCGCTTGGGAGGGTTTTGAACTTCCGCTCGATAATCCTCAGGCGGCGCGCGAAACCGCGAAGCTTGCCCGCTTTGAAGGAAATGCCGGACAAAGCTTCCTCTATTTCGCACAGGAAGGCGGTCGTTCGGTCCGCATAGTGCTGATCGCGGTGGGTGATGGCGATGCCGCAGATTATATCAAGGCAGGTGGAGATCTGCTTGCAAAGGTCCAGACTTGCGGCGCCAAGACGATCGCGGTGCATGCCGAAAATCTTGACGCCAAGGCAGCAGCCGAAGTCGCTTACGGCGCAACGCTGCGCAACTGGCGCATGGACAAATATCGCACCAAACTGCCCGAAACATCGAAACCAACGGTCACCGAACTCACGGTCGTAGGCGCTCCTGTCGAAGCACTTACGCTTTGGCCTTCTTATGCAGCGATTGCCGATGGCGTCGCCCTGACCAAGGAGCTGGTGAGCGAGCCTGCGAACATCATCTATCCCGAAAGCTTTGTTGAACGCTGCCAGCATCTGCAATCGCTGGGAGTCGAAATCGATGTTCTCGACGATAAGGAAATGGCCAAGCTCGGAATGGGTGCGCTTCTCGGCGTTGCACAGGGTTCGGTTCGCCCGGCACGGATGCTGGTCATGAAATGGGATGGCACCGGCGGCAAGCAAGAGAAACCGGTCGTATTTGTTGGTAAAGGCGTGACTTTCGATACCGGCGGCATCTCGATCAAGCCGGCCGCGGGCATGGAAGACATGAAGTGGGATATGGGCGGTGCAGGTGCGGTCGCGGGCGCGATGAAGGCGCTCGCTGGTCGCAAGGCAAAGGCGCATGTCGTCGGCATTTGTGGTCTTGTCGAGAACATGCCCGATGGCAATGCACAGCGCCCCGGCGATGTCGTAACCAGCATGTCGGGCCAGACAATTGAAGTCATCAACACCGACGCCGAAGGCCGCCTCGTGCTGTGCGATGCGCTGCATTATGCGCAGGAAAAGTTCAAACCCGATACCATCGTCGATCTGGCCACATTGACCGGAGCGATCATCATTTCGCTGGGCAAGGAGCATGCCGGCCTGTTTTCGAACAGCGACGAGCTATCGGATAAGCTGATTGCAGCTGGCAAGGCGACTGGTGACAAATTGTGGCGCTTCCCGCTGTCGCCAGCTTATGACAAGCTGATTGATAGCCCGATTGCGGACATCAAGAATGTCGGTCCGCGCGACGCCGGTTCGATTACCGCGGCACAGTTTCTGCAACGCTTCATCCAGGATGGCGTTAAATGGGCGCATCTCGACATTGCAGGCATGGCATGGGGCGACAAGGATGGCCCGACGTGGGCAAAGGGCGCGACAGGCTATGGCGTGAAGCTGCTTGACCGCTTTATCGCCGATAATTTCGAAGGTTGATGCCAGGCCGCGATGCAGGTCGATTTCTACCAATTGACCCGCGATCCGGCGGAGCAAGTCATCCCCGCCATTGCCCAGAAAATACTGGATGATGGCGGACGACTGCTGGTCGTGAGTGCCGAAGACGTGCAGCTGGATCGGCTGTCGTCGGCTTTGTGGGCTGCAAAAGCGGAAAGCTTCATCGCCCATGAAAAGGCAGGGAGTGGTAGTGAAGCGCTGCAACCCGTTCTGCTCTCGACAGATGCGATAGCAACGAATGGCGCGCGGATGATCGTACTCGCCGACGGACAGTGGCGCGAACAAGCCCTGCAATTTGACCGGGCTTTCTATCTGTTCCCCCCTGATAAGACCGACAACGCCCGCGCCGCTTGGCGAGCATTGGCCGACAAGCAGGGGGTAGAGCGCCGTTATTGGAAACAGGATGGCGGCAAATGGCGGCAGGGGCCCTGAGCGCCCCCTTGCTTTAGCATGAAAGCCTCGCTAGAGGCGCGCGC
>JALREL010000031.1 GCA_023262005.1 Sphingorhabdus sp.
CGATGGGCTACAGAAAGGGCAGGCGGTCGCCATACTTGGCACCAGCACGGTGCGCTATGCGCTCGCCTATCTCGGCGCGATCCGCGCGGGTGGCTGCGCCGCGCCGCTGACCACTTCGGCGACGCCGCAGCAGTTGGAGGCGATGCTCAAGGATTCGGGTGCGATGCACCTGTTCATCGATGCGCCCAAGCTTGCCGATCTTGCCGGGCGCGATCTGCCGTCGGTGAAGACGATCATGCTCGATGCGCCGTTGGGTGACAAACCAGATATTTTCGGATGGATGGCCGAAGAAGGCGCAGAGGCAGCGCCGCACGGATGCGGCCCCAAGGATCCTTTCAACATCATTTATTCCAGCGGCACGACCGGAACGCCGAAGGGCATCATCCATTCGCGCCAGATGCGCTGGCTGCATGCAACAGTCGGCACCAATACCGGCTATGGCGCGCCAGAGGCAGCTTCGCTGGCATCAACCCCCCTTTACTCGAACACCACCCTCGCGCTCGTCATTCCCACATTGGCCTATGGCGGCACGCTGCACATGATGCCCAAATTCGATGTGGTCGGCTATTTGGAGCGCGCGCAGAAACATCGCATCACGCATACGATGCTGGTTCCTGTCCAGTACAAGCGCCTGATGGAATATGAGAAGTTCGACGATTATGACCTGTCGAGCTATCGCCTCAAATATTGCACCAGCGCCCCCTTCGCCGCGGCGTTAAAGGCCGATGTGCTCAAGCGCTGGCCGGGTGGACTGGTCGAAATCTATTCGATGACCGAAGGTGGCGTGGTCTGCCTGTTGCAGGCGCACGAGCATCCGGACAAGTTGCACACCGTGGGCATTCCCTGGAAGGGCAGCGAGGTTTTCACCATCGACGAAGCAGGAAACCGCCTCCCCGCGGGTGAGATTGGCGAACTGGTGGGGCGTTCGGCCACGATGATGTCCGGATACCAGAACCAGCCTGAAAAGACGCGCGAAGGCTATTGGATCGATCCCGAAGATGGCAGCATCTGGCAACGCATGGGCGATATCGGCCGGGTCGATGCCGACGGCTTTGTCGAGCTGCTGGGCCGGTCAAAGGACATGATCATTTCGGGCGGGTTCAACATCTATCCGGTCGACCTCGAAGGCGTGCTGCTTGGCCTGCCCGGTGTCGAGGAAGCGGCTGTCATCGGCGTACCCAGCGATCGCTGGGGTGAAACACCGGTCGGCTTTGTCACCGGGGGCAAGGGGGTCAAGCTCGATACCGATGCGATTCTTGCGGCCGCGAACGCGCAATTGGGCAAGACGCAGCGCCTTTCCGCGCTATACCAGATCGATGAAATGCCGCGCAGCCATATCGGCAAACTGCTGAAGACCGAGCTGCGGGAAATTGCAGACAGGATGGTTGCCGCATGATGCAGGAACATTGGGGCACCGAGCTCAAAACCGTGATTTCGGTGCTTCAGACGGCGCTTACCCCTGCATTCCTACTAGTCGCAGTTGGAAGCCTGCTCAATGTCCTCACAGGGCGCTTGTCGCGGATTGTCGACCGCTCGCGCCACCTCGAAGACCGTTATCCAACCACGCAAGGTGAGGATCTTGTGCGACTCGTCTTGGAACTGCGTATCCTTCAGCGCCGGATGATCATCGTCGGGCGCTCGATACTCCTCTCGGTGCTCGCCGCGGTTGCCGTGTGCATGATGATCGGCCTG